>NZ_DBMAFI010000003.1:0-139446 GCF_057864385.1 Bilophila sp.
TGCGGCCCACGGGCCCGAAAGCAGGTTTCCACCAAAACGGAGCCGTTCCCTTTTCAGGGCTGCGGGCCAGCGTCGGCTTCAAACCGAACGCTCCAAGCCTCCCGGCACGAACGCGCCGGGCATCTCCGACCCCGCAAGCAGCCCGCCGTTAAGTGGGGCAGGTTGGCTGCAATTGGGGCGCGCTTCTCCAATTGAAGCCGCCCTTTCCAACGCGCCTTTCCAGCCCGTTTCCTTGCCACCCCCTGCAAATACGCCATACAGCCGCTGGGCGGGATGCCACTTCCTCCGCGTCCTGCCCCGCAAAGGCTAGGGTTACGGCCCACGGGCCCGAAAGCAGGTTTCCACCACAACGGAGCCGCTCCCTTTCAGGGCTGCGGGCCAGCGTCGGCTTTAAACCGAACGCTCCAAGCCTCCCGGCACAAACGCGCCGGGCATCTCCGCCCCCGCAAACGGCCCGCCGTTGAGTGAGACAGGTTGGCTGCAATTGGGGCGCGCTTCTCCAATTGAAGCCACCCTTTCCAACGCGCCTTTCCAGCCGTTTCCTTGCCACCCCCTGCAAATACGCCATACAGCCGCTGGGCGGGATGCCACTTCTTCCGCGTCCTGCCCCGCAAAGGTCAGGGTTGCGGCCCACGGGCCCGAAAGCAGGTTTCCACCACAACAGAGCCTTCCCTTTTCAGGGCTGCGGGCCAGCGTCGGCTTCAAACCGAACGCTCCAAGCTTCACGGCACGAACGCGCCGGGCATCTCCGACCCCGCAAACGGCAACGCGCGGAAACGCTTTACCACGCCCTGCGGATACGCTACGTTCTTCATCGACCCTTTTCATATATCAAAAACGTACAGGCCCCATAAGATATTGCCCAGCGGAAAAATCAAACGCCTCCAACCATGCAGGATTCCCCATGCCAAGAACTTCCGCCCCGCACTTTTTCCTTGATCTCAGGGGCCGATCCATGCCGCATATGGCAATCTCATATATCTATGAATAACGGGAGGGCGAGGGTGAACCATTCCCAAAAGCCCGGTAAAGGTGTCGTACCTGGCGAGGATCCAAAAGCCGATTCCCTCCGCGAGCGTGTCTATCAATACCTCAAGGACGCCATGCGTGCGGGAAACCTGCGGTATGGCGAATTCCTCGATCAGGACAGCATTTGTGAAACCCTCGAAGTCAGCAAGACACCCTTGCGCGACGCCCTTATCCGCCTCGAAGCGGAAGGCTTCGTAACCATCCTGCCCCGCAAGGGCGTCTACATCAACCCCATCACGCAGGATTTCATCAAAAGCGCGTACCAAATCATCGGTTCCATCGAGGCCGACTGCCTCAATGAAGTCTTCGGCAAGCTCACCACCTACCATGTCCGGCAGTTTGAGGCCTCCAATGAAAGACAGTGGGAACTGCTCAAAAAGAACGACTATACGGAATATTATGATGAAAATATCCGTTTTCACGGCATATTCCTGTCGCTCTCCGCAAATATCCTGCTCGAACAGACGCTCATCCCGCTGCGCCGCCGCCTCTACGACTTCCCGCGCCGCCAGTATTCCTACGAATGGGAATCCATGAACCTCAATACACATCAGCGTTTCATCGATTCCGTCAAACTCGGCAACCGCGAAGCTGCCGTCAGCATCTTCCGTATTGAACACTGGTCTTATGAGGTTCACAAAAAATATCTCAAACTCTATTACGACTTCGATCAGAAGAAATGACGCCCCGGCGTTGGAGCAACCGCAAAAGGGAACGCCGTTCCACAACGGCCCTGCCATATATGCGGCTGTTTCATCTCCACAGCACGGTGAAAATATAGCCTTTTTCTTCAGCTTTCCCCTTGGCGGAATCCATACCTACGGCATTTTTCCGGTTACCCCTTTGAAACTTCAGAAAAAAACATCAGCCATTTTCTCTGGCACGGCCTTCCACAGTTGAGCCTGCAAGAAGCGGGAGGCTACGGCGCGTCCCTCCGGGGGACATTCGCTTTTCTAGGCCGTGTCGTCATTTTACATATAACCATTTGAAATTATTTAAAACAATCTTTTTGTGGCTTGAAAAATAGCTAAATAATTTCAATAGATTATATCAAACTAACGGCACTATCTAATGTATTTTGAAAAGCCGTGTCATAGAAAACGGCTGATGCTTTATTTCTTGAAATTCCAAGGAAATAACCAATAAAATCCCCCAATCATGGAGCCACCAGCGGAAAAATTGGAAAAAAGTTATATATCTTCAGCATATTGATAAAACAAAACAACCGTGTACTATGACAGAGCCTTTTGAAATGGCTGTGTTATAGAAAATGGTTGATGCTTTTTTTCTTGAAGTTCCAAAGGGATAACCGGAAAAAGGCCTTAGCCGTGAATCCCGCCAAAGGGAAAACCGGAGAAAAAAGCTGTATTTTCACAGCACTGTGGAGATGAAACAACCACATGCCATAACAGAGCCTTTGAAATCATTCAGCCGTCCTCTTGACTTGTCATGGCGCCATTCCATTGAAAACGTAAACGTCTCCCTCCGGGCTGGGAAACGCCATTGCCCGTTCATACACCCTTGCCGTTTTCTTTCCGGGAGAAGCGTTGAAGCCGCCAAACGGTCGGGGAAGCCCGGCCTTCCTTTTTTCCGGTCTTCCGATGGAGCGAGAAACAGGGCAAAACCATGAGGGCGGAAAGCCGGAAAAGATGCCATTGTGCCTTACGCCCAATGTTGATAAGGCAAGACCGGGCGGGGCCGCCCGTACTGGGAGTTCTACTTCATCTTTCTACTTCATCACGGACATAACTCCCCCTTTGGGAGGAGCCGCCCCGCCCACATGGGGAATTCTCATGCACCTTGTCCGCACAGCCAAGCGTGAGCGGAGCCGCCGCGCCCGCACGGGGAGTTCCGTTCCGAAACGGGGAGGCGGGGGGAGCCTGCCGGCACGCCGCCGGAATAGGGAGGCATTCATGGGCTTTTTTCTGGGGCTGTTTTCTTCCGCGACGTTCGGGCTGATCCCGCTGTTCACTCTGCCGTTGATCCACGACGGGGTTTCTCCGGCTTCGGTCTTGTTCTACCGATTCCTTATCGCCTCATTGACGCTTGGGGCCGTGCTTGTGCTGCGGCGGGAGCGCTTCCATGCCAGAGCAATCGATCTGTGCAAGCTGGCGGGCATGAGCTTCATGTATACCGCGGCAGCGCTGCTGCTTTTTTACGGCTTGAACCACATGCCGAGCGGCGTCGCCACCACTATCCAGTTCCTGTACCCCGTTATGGTCATGCTGCTCATGATCGCCTTTTTCCATGAGCAGTTTTCCCTGATCACGGCCTGTTCCATCATGCTTGCCGTGGCGGGGGTGGCCTTGCTTTCCATCGGGGGGGACAGCAGCAAGCCCGTCACCCTGCTCGGCGTGGGCATGATGCTCCTTTCGGGTTTCTGCAACGCCTTGTACATCACGGGGATCCACGTCGCGGGGATCAGGAACATGAACGGCCTCGTCATGACCTTCTACGTGCTGCTCTTCGGGGCGGCGTTTGCGTTCGCCAATGCCGTCGGCACGGGAACCTTCCAGCCCCTGTCCTCATGGTGGGAATTCATGATGGCAACCCTGCTCGCCGTAATCACGGCGGTGCTGCCCAACCTCACCCTCGTGCTCGCCGTCCAGCGCATCGGCTCGACCCTGACGTCCGTCCTCGGCGTCATGGAACCCCTTACAGCCGTTTTCGTAGGCATCATCGTCTTCAACGAACCTTTTACGCCCGCACTCGTCGGCGGCGTGCTCCTTATCGGCTCCTCCGTCACCCTCGTCATGCTCGGCAAACAGGTTCAGGCCCTCGCCCGGAAACTGCAAAGAAAAACAGCTTAACCCCACAGCCCAACGCATCCTTCAAAAAACAAAAGGCGGGGAAAACTGCTTTCTCCGCCTTTTCGCCGTTGCCGTGCCGCTCCGGATAACTCCAACGAGCCCTTTACGCCCGCACTCGTCGACGGCGTGATCCTTATCGGCTCCTCCGTCACCCTCGTCATGTTCGGCAAACAGGTTCAGGCCCTCGCCTGAAAACTGCAAAGAAAAACGGCTTAACCCCACAACCCAACACGCCCTTCAAAAACAAAAGGCGAGGAAAACTGCTTTCCCCGCCTTTTCGCCGTTGCCGTGCCGCCCCGGATAACTCCAACGAGCCCTTTACGCCCGCACTCGTCGGCGGCGTGCTCCTTATCGGCTCCTCCGTCGCCCTCGCCATGCTCGGCAAACAGGTTCAGGCCCTCGCAGGGGGGGCGGCACGCAGGAACATTTCGGATGCGCATGCCTCCCGGTTACATGGATAAAAGAAAAGGCTGTGTCATAGGAAGCGGTTGATACTTTATTTCCTCAAACTTCAGTTGATGTTTTATTCCTTCAAATTTCAAAGGAATAACCAATAAAATGCCCCCAATCTGGAGCCATCAGCAAAAATTTGAAAAACACATGTATTTTCATTATATTATAAAAACAACCGCATACTATGACAGAGGCAAAGAAAAAACTCTGTTCTTCTAAAAAGTGTTTAAATTGGCTCTGTCATACATGCGGTTGTTTCATCTCAACAGCGCGGTGAAGATACAGGCTTTTTATCCAGTTTTCCCATCGGCGGAATTCATAGCTGCGGAATCCATAGCCAAGGTATTTTGTTGATTATTCCTTTGGAATTTCAGGGAAAAAGCATCAACTATTTATGACACAACCTTTCTTATTATTTCAAAAATTACAAAATAAACCAGTTAGCAGAACGGAGTTAAGAAAAGATAGAAAAAGATGAAAAATAGAAAAGGCAGGGCCCCTTCATCCTTCTTACTTGAATGGCTTTGAAATGAAGGACTGTACGCACAAAGCCCGTCATACGGGGCAACCACCTCCCATATCACGGGAAAATGCCGAACAGGGATTCGATAAACGCAAAAGTCTTTGGAAAGGGATGGATGGGGTTTGGGGAAGGGAGGGAAAAGCTTTTCTTCAGAAAAGTTTTCCCTCCCTTCCCCAATGCTTCAAACAAACCGCTTATGCGCAGTCGTGCTTGTCCCAAGGCTCGCGGTTGTCGCGCTGGATGACGGACTCCATACGGACGAGGGCTTCCTTGAGCTTCTTGATTTCTTCCAGCTTGAGGTTGGGGTTCTTCATCACCTGATAGATGATCGCGCCGGTGCAGGACTCGTCGACGGGGATGTCGGCGATGGTGGCGATGGTCACGGCGATGTCCTGCGCATTGACGGCACGCCCGACGGTGCCCGCCTTGGCATTGACGGCAAGCCCGTAGAAGGCCGTGCCGGAAGCGGAAGCGACCACAACCAGCGTGCGGCGGTCGGCGGCTTCAAGGGCCGGGGCGAGGGCGTCCGCGCCTTCGACGATCACCAGCGCGGCGTCAGCTTCAAACGCGGCTTCGATGCCGGAGGCGTCGGCGCAAACCCCGCCGAGGGCGACGGCCAGTTCCTTGAGCCCGGCGGCATCCGCATGGGGCAGCACGGCGGCCTTTTTCTTCAGCTTGTCCAGCGCCTCGCCGGAACCGTTGAGATCAAGCGCATCTGCCAACACGAGAAGGGCCTTCTTTTCAGCCATGACGATATTTTCCTTATTCGACGGGCAGTAACCCGTTGTTGTTTGTCCCCCTTCCCACGCGGCGGGAACTCCCTGCCAACCGCGAAAGATGGGGTATTAAGAACGGCTCCGGCATAGAATATGGTTGTTTCATCTCCACAGTATGGTGAAAAGGGAGACTTTTTCCCTCATTTCCCCGTTGACGGACTCTCTGTTGAGGGATTTTATTGGTTATCCCCTTGGAGTTTCGAGAAATAAGGCATCAACCATTTCCTAATGGCACAGCCTAACGAACATCCCCTTTCCAGCCCGGCAGGAACTCCCGCCGCGCGGCCTCCCCGCCAGCCAAAACATTTGGGGGATGAGGGGCCGGGGAGGGGAGAAGGAGACACTTTCCAAAAGAGCCCCCCTCCCCCGGTTTCTTCATCCGCTCAGCCTACTTCACCAGATTGGGGTCTTCCATGATCTGGTAAATGGGCGCGCCTTCGGCGTCCGCGGGCACTGGGCCGCCGGTCATGTAGCAGAGGGTGGGCACGATGTCCGCCAGCCAGCGCGGGCGGGTGTAGCGGTAGCCCTTCTTGATGTTCGGGCCGCGGAACATGAGGAGGTTCTTGAGGCTGCCGCAGCCGGATTCGCCGGTGGGCAGGCCGTAGCCGTGTTCCGCCATATATTCCGGCTTGAGGACGTACACCACGTCGCCCGCCTGCGCGCCGCCCATGCCGAAGACATGCGCGTCTTCCCTGCGCACAGCGAGGAGCACGGGCCGCTCGCCGGTTTCGGGATGCTTGTAGTCGAGCAGGGCGTCGATGATCCGGCCGCGCACCTTCTCGTAATCCTCAGGCTCGACGATGCCGCCGGGGTACTTGCCCTTGAGGTTCACATACACGAACATGTAACGCTGCGGGACAGCAAGGGATTTGCTCACGTCGAGCACGTAGTTGAAGCCTTCGGTCTCTTCATAGATGTCCCAGTAGTTCTCGGACTTCTTGGGCTCGTAGGAACACAGGCCCGCTTCCTTGAGGGCGTGGGCGGTGTTCAGGATCGGGCCCATCGGGGTCGCGCCGTGGTCGGAACACACGCACATCAGGGTGTCGTCGCCCATGATGTCCATGAGGCGCCCAAGAAGGCGGTCTTCCACTTCGTAAATGTGGCGCTCCATCTTTTCGGCGCGGGCGCGGACTTCAGGGTCCTTGCTGTCCAGCTCGCTCAGCCAGCCGTGATAGAACCAGTCGATGGGGTGGGAGTGCATGTAGAACAGATCCCAGTCCGGGTTGGCCTTGAGCAGGGATTCGATGGTGTTCCAGAGCCATGCGCTGTGGAACTCCACCAGCTCGCACACGGTATCGGTGTCGATGATGCCGTGGAGGAAGGCCACCAGCCCGATGTCGTTCGCGGTGATGTGCTTGGAAAAATCAATCTGATCGGCGGCTTCTGGGGGAGCGACGAAACCGATGCGGCCCGCGATGCCGGAGATGTACAGCTTGAATTCCTCGGCGTCGTCGGAGAGCTGCATCAGCTTGCAGCGGAACACGCCCTTTTCGGTACGCCCGTCGGCCTTGATGGTGAAGTCATGCTGAACCGGCTCGCTCCATTCGCCGAGCTTGATGGTGAAGAACGCCTTCGAGTAATCCTTTTCAGGGCACAGGGCGATGCGGTCATAGCCGTCGTCGCCGCTTTCCCAAGCGAGGCAATACCACGTCTGGGCTTCGACCGGCTCGACGCATTCCTTAAAGACCATGTTCACGGCCATTTCCAGCGGTTCGTCGCATTCGGGCAGGTTCTTCCAGCCTTTGGCGTCGTCGAAGGAGCCCTGAACGCCCATCGGGTAAAATTCCGTGGAGATCACGCTTTCGGAAGCGAGGAATTCCTTGTGCTCGTTGCCGTGCAGGGGCCAGCGGGTTTCGGCGGGCGAGAGGCCCTGCCCCATGATCATGACGCCGTTCTTCATGTGGGAAGGCCACGACATGGGGTAGTTGACCACAATGCACTTCTTGCCGGTCTTGTCCCACGCGTCCCAGATGGTTTCGGCGGTCACGATGTCGGAGCCGAACGCCTGCGTGGTTTCCTTGTAATCGAGGCTGCGGCCTTCATGGTAATAGTAATAGTCCTCCACGCCGTGCGTGCGGGGATAGGCGCCCGTGCAGATGGTCGCCCAAGACGGCGGGGTGACGGTGGGCAGGTTGTAGCCTTCGGGGATGAAGCTGCCTTCAGCCATGAATTTACGGAAGTTTTCCAGCCCACCCTGCGCCAGCATGGCTTCCAGACGTTTCGGGATGAGGCAGTCATACCCAATGAGTGCGGCGCGCTTCGCTTTGTCTGCCATCACGGACTCCTTCTCTATTGCGGTCAAAGGTTCAGGGCCGCTTGCCGGCCCGGTGTGTCGTCGGCAAGGCTGTATCAAGATGCGTGCCAGATGCTTCCAAAGGCCCCGCAGGGCCGCTTTCAGGATATTTTGCTCCTTTTTGGACAATGCGCGGGGATGCACGGGCCCCGCTTCGCGGCGCAAAAGGCGACAACCTTGTCATAGGGCATTCATTGCCGGGCATAACATATGGAAATCATAATGGCTGAAAAGAAAAGCCTCCTTTGTCGCAAATGGTGACATAAATGTCGTATATGGGACATATGAAAGCATCTTTCATGCTAATTCAGTGTATTGAAAGAAAATGTTCCTTTTGGCACAATCTTGGCAACACCCTCAGCCAAAACTACGGCCCCGAATCAGACCGGGCTGAGGAGAGCGCATGAACCAAGCTACAGACAAAGGCAACGGCAACGATTTGCGTCCCGAGTGGGGGATCTTCATCCCTTCCGTATTGGTCATCATCCTGATCAGCATTCCAGCCGTCCTGTACCCCAAGGCCGCCGAAGAAGTGGTCGCCGCCATCTACCAGCCGTTCGCGGCGAACTTCGGCACGCTCTACCTGTGGATCACGGTGGGGTTGATTGTCCTGTGCGTGTATTTCGCGTGCAGCCGGTACGGCGACATCAAGTTCGGGGACCCGGACGAGAAGCCGGAATTCCCCCTGTCCTCATGGATAGCCATGATCTTCTGTTCCGGGGTGGCCGGGGCGGTCATGTTCTGGTCGATCATCGAGCCCTTGTGGGACATCGTGCAGCCCCCGCAATACGCCGCGCCCATGAGCACTCAGGCCTATGACTGGGCCCTCGCCTACCTGCTGTTGCACTGGGGGCCGAACGCGTGGTGCACCTATTTCATCACCGCCCTGCCCATCGCCTACATGTTCCACATCCGCCGCAAGCCGTTCCTGCGCATCAGCTCCGCCGCCGACATGATCATCGGCAAACAGAAGGACGGCCTCATCGGGCGCTGCGTGGACGTGTTCTTCATCCTCGGCCTGATGTTCTGCACCGCCGTGACCATGTGTATCTCCCTGCCCACGGTGGAGGCCGCGCTGGCGCGGGTGTTCGGCATCACGCCCTCGTTCGGGCTTGAAATCGCCATCCTGCTCGTGAGCGCGCTGCTTGCGGGCGTCACGGTGTACCTCGGCCTCAAGAAGGGCATCAAGCGCCTCAGCGACCTCAACGTGATCATCGCGCTCGCCATGGTGGCCTACGGCGCGCTGGTCGGCCCCACGGCCTCGCTGTTCGACATCTTCACCAACGCCGTGGGCAGGATGCTCGGCAACTTCTGGAACATGACCTTCTGGACAAACCCGTTCTCCGACGGCTCCTTCCCGCGCGACTGGACCATCTTCTACGCCCTGTTCTGGGCGGGGTACGGGCCGTTCATGGGCCTGTTCATCGCCCGCATCTCACGGGGGCGCACCGTCCGCGAGGTCATCGGCTGGGGGATGTTCGGCACGGTGGCGGGCGGCTTCATGATCCACGGCGTGTTCGGCTCCTATACCCTGTGGGCGCAGTACCACGGCATCATCGACGCCGTATCCATCCTCAAGGCGCAGGGCGCGCCCGCCGCCATGATGGCCGTCATCGACACGCTGCCGTTCAGCAAGGTCGTCATGCTGGTCTACTGCGCCTTCTCCACGATTTTCCTCGCCACCACGGTCAATTCCGGCTGTTACGTGGTTTCCGCCACCGCAACCCGCAGGATGCCCGTGGACGCCGACCCGCACCGCTACCACTGTACGTTCTGGGCCGTGGCGCAGGGCCTGCTGGCGCTTGGGCTGCTGGCTATGGGCGGCCTTGAGGTGGCGAAGATTTTCGGCAACTTCTCCGGCGCGCTGATGGCTCTTCCGTCACTGCTCCTGACGGCCTGCTGGCTGAAGATCATCCGCGAGGACGGCAAGGAACTGCTGCATACCTACCGGGCCAAGGACTGACGCCCGACGCGGAACCAGATCCAGCAAAAACCCGCCCCATGTCCGGCAGCATAGGGGCGGGTTTTGCGTTTCTGTGCGCCGCATTGCCGTGGTGCGCAAGCCCCACGCCCCCGAAAAATCCCTTTCCCATGCCTTGCGGCGAATGTCCTTTGTCGACGCCTGGCTAGCGTTTACGCCGGATTATGGAGGGCTGGGCCCGCCTTTTTGCGGCCTTGCGGCTCCCCATCAAAACACGTAACGTCATCGCAGGCCGCCTCCGGGCGGGAGATCCCTTCACGGCTGGCGCGCCGCCATGCCGGAGCGTCCCGGACAACACAAAGGAGCCCTGATGCGCAGTCGCCTTTGTCCCAAAGAGGCGTTGTTCACGCCGAGCTTTATTGCCGTCTGTTCCGCGAACCTGCTTTTCTTCATCGCCAGCTTCATGATGGTGCCTGTCCTGCCGATCTACCTGCTCGACGGCCTGCACGCCTCCAAGTCCGTCGTGGGCATCATCCTTTCCGCGTACATGATCGGCGCGCTGGTCATGCGCCCCATCTCCGGCTTTCTGGCGGATCAGTTCCCGCGCAAGATGCTCTTCCTCGCCTGCGGCATCCTGTTCGCCGCCCAGTTCGAGGGGTACCTGCTGTTCAAGGCGCTGGCGCTCGTGGGCATCGTCCGGGCGCTGCACGGCATGAGCTTCGGCGCGCTTTCCACCTCCGCCGCCACCCTCGCCGTCGACGTCATCCCCATCGCCAAGCTCGGCACCGGCATCGGCCTGTACGGGATGATGGGATCGCTCGCTATGGCCCTCGGCCCCATGATCGGCATGCTCGTCCTTGAGGCGGGATCATACGACGCCGTGTTCATCACCGCGATGGGCTGCGCTGCGGGCGGCGTCCTGCTCGGCCTGCTGGTCAGGAAACAGCGCGTGACCCTCAGCCGCGGCGAAAAAATCTCGCTTGACCGCTTTTTCCTGAAAAAAGGCACCTACGCCTTCATCGGGCTGGTGCTCATGGCCTTCGTGTATGGGCTGCTCGTCAACTACCTGTCCGTCTTCGCCCGCGAACGCCACGTCATGGCGAACCCCGGCTACTTCTTCCTGCTCATGTCCCTTGGGCTCGTCCTCAGCCGCCTTTTTGCGGGCGGCATGATCGACAAAGGCTACATCGGCCGGCTCATCCTCGGCGGCAAGAGCGCCATCCTGCTGGCTTCCCTGCTCTTCCTCTTCGTGCCCACGGAAACCGTGTTCTTCGGCTCCGCCGTGGCCTTCGGGCTCGGCTTCGGGATGATGTCGCCTTCCTACCAGACCCTGTTCATCAACCTTGCCGAACCCACCCGGCGCGGCACGGCCAACGCCACCTACCTCATCGCGTGGGACGTGGGCATCGGCGCGGCCGTACTCCTCGGCGGGCTCATCGCGGAAATATCCAGCTTCGACCACGCGTTCATCCTCGGCCTGATCATGCTGTTCTTCTCCGCCGTGCTGTATATGAAGGTCATCGGCCCGCAGTACGAAAAAAACAAGCTGCGCTGAGGCCCCCGGCCCACGCGAAAAGGGTGGGGCTGTTTGGGACGATCCGATCCCGGCCCCACGGAAAGGGCGGGGCCGCACAGTGCCGCCCCCTGTAAAAAAACGGACGCCCCGCCAACGCGGAAGGCACCCGTTTTCCGATGTTCCGCCCCAATCCAAAAGAAACCGGAATACGCAGGGATTCGATAAGATAAGACCGTGGGAAATGGCTGAGGTTTTCTCCACATTCCAGAGGGATGACCAACAAGCTGCCACAGCCGTTAGACCGCCAGCGGGAAATGGGGAAAAAGGCCGTATTTTCACCGTGCTGCGGAGATGAAACAGCCGCATCCTATGTCGGAACCTAAAGCGGGGGCCTTTGGAAAGGGGGAGAGCCCGGCAGGGGTGGGAAGATGGGAAAGATTCCCCCCAACATAGGGATTCGATAACATAAGGCCGTGCCACAGGAAACGGTTGGGGCTTTCTCCATATTCCAAAGGGATGGCCAACAAGCTACCACAGCCGTTGGGCCGCCAGCGGAAAACGGGGAAAAAGGCCGTATTTTCACCGTGCTGCGGAGATGGAGCAGCCGCATCCTATGCCGGAACCTAAAACAGGGGCCTTTGGAAAGGGAGAGGGCCCGGCAGGGGTAGGAAGGATGGGAAAGATTCCCCCCAACATGGGGATTCGATAACATAAGGCCGCGCCACAGGAAGCGGCTGAGGCTTTCTCCACATTCCAAAGGGATGACCAACAATCTGCCACAGCCGTTGGGCCGCCAGCGGGAAACGGGAAAAAGGCCGTATTTTCACCGTGCTGCGGAGATGGAACAGCCGCATCCTATGCCGGAACCTAAAGCGGGGGCCTTTGGAAAGGGGCACAGCCCGGCAGGGGTGGGGAAGGGAGGGAAATGCCTTTCCTCAGAAAGATTTCCCCCCTGCCTTTCCCTCTTTTCCCCGTTTTCCGCTCCAGGCCGTGTCGTCAATTAGATATAATCTATTGAAATTATATAACGATCTTTCAAGTCACGAAAAGATTATTTTTAAATAGCTTCAAATAGTTACATATAAAACGACGACACGGCCTAGGGAAGCTGTCCGTATACGACCCTATTGTCCACGATGGCCGCGGCGAAGGTGATGCCCTTGAGCCGCCCGACCGGGGCTTCCAGGATGTCTTCCGAGGGGATCACGAAGTCCGCGACCTTGCCGGGCTCGATGGTGCCCCGCCACGTTTCGCTGTGGCTGAACAGCGCCGCGTAGGAGGTGTAGGCGCGCACGGCCTCCAGCGTGGAGATGCGCTGATCCGGGCCAAGCACCGCGCCGCCCTTGGTTTCACGGTTCACGGCGGTATGGATGGAGAGCATGGTCATCTGCGGCAGCACCGGCGTGTCGGCGTGGAGCGAGAAAGGCAGGCCAGCCCGCACCGCGCTTCCGGCGGGGTCAAGGCGCGCCGCCCGATCCGGGCCGAGGAAGATGTCCCGGTGCCGGTCGCCCCAGTTCCAGACGTGCAGCCCGTAGAACGAGGGCAGGATGCCCGCCTCCTTCATGCGCCGGACATGCTCGTCGGTCGCCATCTGGCAATGGATGATCAGATGCCGGGCGTCCTTGCGGGGGCAGCGGGCCTGCGCCCGTTCCACCGCCGTGATGATGGTTTCGATGGCCCCGACGCCGTTGCAGTGGATGGAAAGCTGGCGGCCCCGCGAATGCCAATGGTAGACCATCTCGTCCCAGTAGTCCTGCGTGCCGATGATGCCCGGCCTGAGCGAGGGGTCGAAGAAATACCCTTCGGGGATGGCGGCGGTCCCGGCCTGGATGGAGCCGTCCGCAAGCGTCTTGACCGCCGAGTACTGCACGAAGCGGTTGCCCGGCCCGTCGAGGAGGCCCGTGGGCTCCAGCCTGCGGAAAGGCTGCTCCATCGTCGCCAGATAGACGCGCATGTTCAGCTCGCCGGATTCGTACAGCTGGTTATAGGTGCGGTACACGGTTTCGGCGCTCAGGTTGCCGATGCCCACCGCCGAGTCGTGCGCGGAAGTGAAGCCCTGCGCGTTGTACTCCGCCACGCACTCGCGGACGAGGGCCTTGTGGCGTTCCTGATCCAGCGCGGGCATGAGTTCGCCCATGGCCTTGAAAGCCATCTCTTCCGCAATGTACCCGTTGGGCAGGCCGTCCTTGCCGAGGAACACGTTCACGTCGTCGAAAGGCGCGTCCGGGTTGACGCCGATGCGCTCCAGCGCCTTCGAGTTGGCGTAGCAGGTATGCCCCGAAATGTGGAAGACCAGTACGGGACGGTCGGGCATCACCGCATCAAGCTCCCGCTTGGTCGGGCCGCGCCGTTCGGGGATGTCGGTATCGTCGAAATTGTAGACCACAATCCCGTCGTCGCCCCGCACCCGTTCGGCCTGCCTGCGGATCAGGGGGTACACGTCCTCGAGGTGCGCGATGCCCGGACAGCGGCAGTGCGTTTTCCACATGGCGTACAGCGAGGCGTGGCTGTGCGTGTCGATGAAGCCGGGGTAGAGGGACGCGCCCTTGAGGTCGACGGTCCGGCAGCCGGGCCCGGCCAGCGCCGCCAGCCCGTCCTTCGAGCCCACGGCTTCGATGACGGTCCCGGCCACAAGCACCGCCTCGGCAATGCTCCCGGCGGCGTCCATCGTGACGATCCGCCCATTCGTGTACAGCGTCTTTTCAATGCACCGCATAAGGAACTCCTTGACAACACATGAGAACCGTTCAAAAAGCCAGCACAGCGAGCCCCGGCCCGCGGCTTTGGAGGGCTTGCCGCAGGCGAGCCTGAAAGACTAACCACACGGTACACGGCGAAGGCGATGGGCCGCAAGCTGAAAAAGGGCGCGGCGGCCTCGGAATCCAACACGGGAAACGGGCGGGCCCAGCCCCGCACGGCAACGGAACTTGATGACGGGCCCATCATCCGTTCCATCAATGCCCGGCCCCGCATGGGGGCGGAACGCACATTCCATTATCACACGATACGGCGTAGTATGCGGAAGGGGCCCCGGAAGCGTGCCCCTTCCGCCTTCCCTGCCCGCCGGCCTGAATTGTGCGGGAGGGGCGCCGCACGGCAGGGAAGGAGCCGCTCCCAAAGCAGCGATCCGGATCAAGGCCGCGGGGTGCCTACGGCAGGGAAGGGCCTCGCGTTTCCCTCCGGGTATCCCCACCCGCCATACCGGCCAACCACAACGTGACGCCACGGTTCACGACAGGAGAAAACACATGCGCACACTGCTCGCCAACGCAACCGTCATTACCATGAACCCCGCGCGGGATGTTTTGGACACGGACATCCTCATTGAAAACGGTGTCATCGCGGACATGGGGCCGGGGCTGGCCGGACGCCCGGAAAACGCCGATGCGGAACGGATCGACCTTTCCGGGCGCATCGTCATTCCGGGCCTCATCCAGAGCCATATGCACGTCACGCAGTCGCTGTTCCGGGGGCTGGCCGACGAAATGGAACTCATGGACTGGCTCCAGCGCCGGATCTGGCCCCTCGAAGGCGCGCACACGCCCGAAACCAACGCGGCGGCCGCCCGCCTCGCCGCCGCCGAAGGGCTGCGCAGCGGGGTCACGGCCTTCATCGACATGGGCACGGCCCATTGTCAGGACGCCATTTTCGAGGCCATGCGCGACGTGGGGATGCGCGGGCTGTTCGGCAAGTGCATGCTCGATATGGGCGGCACGGACGTTCCCGCCGCGCTCATGGAGGATACCGAAACCTGCCTCCGCGAGAGCGAACGGCTCATGAACCGCTGGCACATGAGCGCGGGGGGCAGGCTCCGTTACGCCTTCGCGCCGCGCTTCGTGCCCTCGTGCACGGAAAAGCTCCTCACGCGCACCCGCGATATGGCGAGGGCCAACGGCGTGCGCCTGCACACCCACGCCTCAGAAAACAAGGGCGAGTGCGCCTATGTGGAAAGCCTCGTCCACATGCGCAACCTCCGCTACCTGCACTCCATCGGCTACACCGGGGAGGACGTGATCCTCGCCCACTGCATCTGGATCGACGACGACGAGATCCGCATCCTCGCGGACACGGGCACCCATGCCGTACACTGCCCGTCCTCCAACATGAAGCTCGCGTCCGGCATTGCCCGCATAGACGAGATGCTTGCCGCCGGGTGCCGGGTGGCGATCGGGCTCGACGGGGCCCACAACCATATGGATGCACTCGTGGAACTGCGGCAGGCGGGCATCCTCCAGAAGGTGCGCACCAACCGCCCCACGGCCCTGTCCCCGCTTCAGGCGCTGGAAATGGCCACCCTCGGCGGTGCGCGGGCGATGGGGCAAGAGGACGAGCTCGGCTCCCTCGAACCCGGCAAGAAGGCCGACCTTGCCGTCATCAACCCGGACAGGCTGAACATGGCCCCCCGCATCGGGCGCGATCCGGTGGCGCAGGTGGTCTATCAGGCCACGCACGAGAACGTGGAAGCGACCATGGTCGACGGCGTTTTCCTGTACCGGGACGGGAAATATGCGTCCCTCGATCTCAAAGAGTGCCTGCGCGATGCGGAAAACGCCTGCGCCCGGATACTCCGCAGCCCGGACGTCGCGCCGCTGTTCGCGCACTAGGCCGTGTCGTCATCTTGCATGGAACAATTTAAAATGGCTGTGTTATAGAAAGTGGTTGATGCTTTTTCCCTGAAACTCCAAAGGGATAACCGGAAAAGGCCTTGGCAGTGGATCCCGCCAAGGGGAAAACTGGAAAAAAGGCTGTATTTTTCACCGCACTGTGGAGAAGAAACAACCACATATTAGAACAGAGCCTTTAAAATTATTGAAGGCAATCTGTTGCGGCTTGAAAAATAATGGCTGTGTCCTAGAAAATGGTTGATGCTTTTTTCCTTGAAGTTCCAAAGGAATAACCGGCAAAATGCCTTGGCTATGAATTCCGCCAAGGGAAAAGATGGAGAAAAAGTCTGCATTTTCACCGCGTTGTAAAGATGAAGCAACCATATACTATGACAGAGCCAAAATAATCAAATGGATTCATTAGATTATATCTAATTGACGACACGGCCTAGGGCCTGTTCACACAACCGGGAATAAACATCATTTACAAATGGTTATCCTCATTTTTGAGCGATGCTGAATGTTCCTTCCAATCCGCCTCAGTCATGGGAAAAATGCAGCATAGTGTGAACACGCCCTAGCGGGGAGGCCCGTTTTGCCGCCCCTAAGATGGGGCAACGCCCCGGCGGAGGTGAGAACCCTGCCGGGGCGTCCCGTGGTTCCGTAATTGCGGGGACGCGCCTCGTTCAAAAACGAGCCTCCCTGCACCAGCACGTGTGGTTCCGCAATTGCGGGGACGCACCCCTGCGGGGCTGGGTGGTCAATCCTGCACCTCTTTTTTAGATCGTGTCGTTATTTTACATACAATTATTTGAAATTATTAAAAAATATTTTTATAGCTTAAATATAGTTAAATAATTTCAATAGATTATATCTAATTGACGACACGATCCGAGGCTTTTTTCCCGCCCATCAATTCTTCCCCGCAGCACAGGATTTTTTTCTGTAATGCTTGACAGTAAAAAACGTTTTTTTTAGAAGCCAAAGCTCCTTCGGAGGATTGGCGCATGCGCGGCGCACAGTTGGATAAGAAGTGTCTTTTGACACTCTTATCCTTTTTTTTGGCTTTTCCGACTTTATTGGAGAAAAACCATGAAGCTACGTCTTCCACAAGCATCGATTTTAGGCTGTCTTTTCTTTTTCCTCTGTGCGGGTATAGTTTACGGATTATTTTCTTCGCGTCTGCCTGCGATTAAAGCACAAACCCAAGCCGACGAAGCACAGATTGGCTTGGCCTTGCTTTCATTAGGGGTTGGATCCGTTATCGGGTTCATCGGCGCAAGCCCTTTGCTTCGGCTTATTCAGTCTCGGACAATGTTAAAGACTATAAGTGCCGCACTGCTTTTGGTGCTTATGCTTATCGGGTTTTCTTTTTCCATTGCCATGTTATATGCGGCATGTTTTTTATTTGGTTTTTGTACCGCATTATTTGACGTATGCATGAATACCCAGGCGATATTGCTTGAAATAAAAACACGCCATGCTTATATGTCTGTAATGCATGCCTTTTATAGTGTCGGATGTTTATCCGGCTCTTCAATAGGGGCCCTATTCGCATCTTTGGACATCACCGTTTATATCAATTATGCCCTTTCCGTGATAGCGCTCTTCTTTTTTTGGCATTTCGCATCGTCCCATCTGCATGACGACATACAAGCGGCTTCACATGAGAAAAAGAAATATAAAATTCCGCCATTTATCATCTTTTGTGGCCTCATGGCGCTGTGCGCCTTCATTTCCGAAGGAAGCGTAGCCGAATGGGGAGGGATCTTTCTGCATACGGTCAAGGGTGCGGACGAAGGGGTATCAGCTTTAAGCTTCGGCGTATTTTCAGCACTCATGGCATTAGCAAGGTTATTTGGCGACCGCATGCGCGAATATTTTGGAGACTTTCCGCTATTATTCGGCGGAACAATAGCAGCAAGCGCAGGCATGTATATCGTGCTTGAATCACCTTGGCCGACAGTATGCCTTATCGGTTATTCCTTTATTGGGTTGGGCCTTGCTCCCGTCATGCCCATTGTTTTAAGCCGTGCCGGTGTTTCCGGCCTCATACCGCCTAACGACGCAAGCGCAATAGTGTCGCTTTTTGGGTACAGCGGGCTGCTTATCGTGCCTCCGACATTAGGATTTCTTGCCAATAACATCGGCCTTGACAAGGCATTGCTTTTACCTCTTGCCCTTTGCCTTTTGCTGGTGGGAGGGAGTTTTGCCTTCAAAGCGGTGCCGAAATCGTCTTAGGCGCGGGGCATCGGCGTTTCGCGCTGCCCCTGCCTGCCCCGCCGGGGCTGATGGGCCGTATGCCCGCGCTTTCAGTGGGGCCGGGCTTGACGGCCTTTGCCACGGCTGGCTTTGGCATCGGCTTTGAAGCGGCCCCCCTACCTGCTGCGGCGGCTGGGGGGCCTTGTATTTGGCGTTGATGCTGCGGACGGTTCCCGCCATAGGGCCTTCAGGAGCGGCGTCCCCGCCCGCTTCCCGGCGGGCCGCCCCGCCGCTCCGCACGGCGGAAAGGCGGCTATGGCCGGAAGCCATGCCCTGCGGGGTTTCCCCATCTTATTGGAATGGGAATCAAGGATGGAGGAAGGATGGAGGCCGGAAATCCCGCCCCCGCAGGGGGTTCCACCTTGCCGAGATCTTCTTTGGCAACGCGCAGCCGGAAGCCCCGCATCCGTAGGGTTTCCCCCGATCAGGGCAACCGCTGGATCGGTTGGAAGGAGGAAGCCCCACACCTGCAAGGGTTCACCGTACCTGCTGGCAAAGCCTTTTTCAGTTTTCCTGTTGATGGACTCCACCGGTTCTCCCCCGTACCTGCTGACGAAGCGCAGCCGTCCGTAGGAAGCCCCACCCGCAAGGATTCCCCCTTGATCGAGCAGGAAAAGAACGTGTCAAAGTCGGAAGCCCCGCATCCGCAAAGATTCACCCCCATCGTGGTCGCTCGGCACCGCTTCATCGTGGAAGCCCGCACCCGTAGGGATTCCTCCAGTGTTAGCCGTGGGAATCTTCTCAAGCGTCAGGAAGCCCCACACCCACAGGGGTTCCTTCCTCCCCCTGTTCCCCCGGCGGCGGGCGGCGGGAAGCTCCACGCCCGCAGGGGTTCCCCTTGGATGAGGCTGCTTTCTGGAGCGAAGAGAGGGGAGCCCCGCCCTGCAGGGGATTCCCCTACGGCCTCACCCCGGTCATTGAAGGGAGTCCCGGAAGCCCCACACCCGCGGGATTCTCCCCATCTTTTTTTGCAGGCCCCGCGGATCAAGCTGCCGGAAATCCCGTACCCACGGTATTCCCGCCAGCTCGGTAATCCTGCAAGCCCGTCGTTGCGCGGGAAATCCCGCGCCCGCAGGGTTCCCCTCTTTTCCGGGAAAGGCGCGGGGCTGTTTTCCGTCAAGCAACAGGGGCGGACGGGGAATAGCCCCTGCCGTGGGAAAGGACTGATGCCTTCTTCCTTGAATCCTAGGGAATAGCTGGCAACGTGCCTCAGCCATGAATCCCACCGACGGAACACCTGAAGAAAAAACGTCATTTCAGCATAGTGTAGAGGTGAAACAACCACATGCCGTGGCGGAGCCAAATATTTTTGGGGAAAGGGCACACGAGGCTTGCGTCAACTAATATATTAGTATATCACTACCCCAACAGCAAGGAATGCCAGCATGATCAGACTGAATACGAACCCCGGCCTGTTGAGGACGGCCGTTTACGAGCGGATCCTCTCGGATCTCCAGCAGGGGATCATCGTCCCCGGCGAGGCCATCAGCCTGAACAAGCTGGCCGAGGCCCTCAACATCAGCAAAACGCCGCTGCGCGACGCCCTGTTGGAACTTCAGGCGGAAGGCTTCGTGACCCTCTATCCGCAGCGCGGGGTCATGGTAAACGTCCTTTCCGAAGAGGAGAAGCGGGAGATTTATGAGGTGTGCGGCGTGCTTGACGGGCAGGTCATCCGCAACGTCTTCCCCCGCATGACGCCGGGCCACATCGCCCGCCTCAAAGAGCTCAACGCCCGAATGCACCCCGGAACGCAGAACATTTCCAGCGACGAGTACAACCGCATCAATCTGGCTTTCCACGAGACGTACCTTGAGCTGGAAACCAGCGCCCTCCTCAGGAAGCTCCTGCGCATCAACCGGCTGCGGCTGTTCCAGTTCTCCCAGAGGGACTGGGGCAAGGCGTTCTGCGCGGCCGACCACGCCGAGCACGGCCGGATCATCGAGCTGTTTGAATCCGGCACCGCCGAAGAGCTTTCCCGCTACGTCACGCAAGTCCATTGGTCGTTCAACTGGCAGCAAGGAACCGAATCATGAGAATCAGAGACATCGCGCGCATCGAAGGGTTCCCCTGCGGGGAATACAACGCCGTCACCGACGTCAAGGGCGTGCGCGTGGGGCATTCCACCGTCATCAAGGAGGGGCCGGGCCCCATCGAAGGCATCGCCCGCACGGGCGTCACCGTCGTGCTCCCCGCCGAGGACATCGTGGAAAACGCCATGTATGCGGGCGTGTTCAGCCTGAACGGGAACGGCGAGCTTTCCGGCTGCCACTGGATCGAGGAATCGGGCCTGCTCACCACGCCCATCGCCCTGACCAACACGCACAGCCTCGGCGTCGTGCGCGACGCCATGATCAGCTATTACGCCCAACGCCAAAAGACCGACGGTTCCTCGTACTGGATGCTCCCGGTCGTGGGCGAGACATGGGACGGCTGGCTTTCCGACATCAACGGGATGCATGTGCGGCCTGAGCACCTGTACGCCGCGCTCGATTCGGCGGCCTCCGGCCCGGTGGCGGAAGGCTGCGTCGGCGGCGGCACCGGCATGATCCTCCACGAATTCAAGGGCGGCATAGGGACAAGCTCCCGCGTGCTCCCCAAGGAGCTCGGCGGCTATACCGTGGGCGTGCTCATTCAAGGCAACTACGGCAAGCGTGAGGATCTGCTCATCAACGGCGTGCCCGTGGGCAGGCACATCCCCACCTCGCGCATCCCCGGCAAGGAACAGGCGTCCCAGCCCATGCCCAAAGAGGACGGCTCGATCATCATCGTCGTCGCCACCGACGCCCCGCTTACCCCTGACCAGTGCAAGCGGCTGGCCCGCCGCGCCGGTCTCGGCCTCGGACGCACCGGGGGCCTCGCCTTCGACGGATCGGGAGATATTTTCATCGCCTTTTCCACCGCCAACCGGCTTGGCAACAACGCCGGGGGCGGCCCGCGTGAGCATACCGTGCGCACCCTGTCGCACGGCTGCATGGACCCCCTGTTCCGCGCCACGGTCGAAGCCACCCACGAAGCCATCGTCAACGCCATGTGCGCGGCGACGGACACGGACGGCATCCTTGGGCGGCGCATGTACGCGCTGCCGCTCGACGAGGTGCGCGGGATCATGCGGCGTTACGAATCCCTCTAGAGGCCGCCGCGCCGCACCCCCCCGCAACGGGCGCGGCGGCCCCCCCTTATCCCCGGAAAGGGATGGGCGGAGCAATGTTTGAAGAGCCCGGTTTTCACCGTGAGACAACCTCTTGCCAAAAAAGGGCGCTCCTATACGGGAGCGTCCCACATAAACAAGGAGTCCCTTATGTGGAAGCGCTTTTTAGGCATCATGGCTGCAACCCTTTGCGTGTTGAACCTGACCGTGGGCAGCGCCTTCTCGGCTGATCTCGTCAAAGTCCCCACCGCATGGCTGGACGAGCACGAGACGTTCCTGATGTGGTACGCCAAGGGAAAGGGTTGGGACAAGGAAGCCGGGCTTGACATCGAAATGAAGCTGTTCAACTCCGGCCCGGACATCCTCAACGCCCTGCCCGCCGGTGAATGGCGTTTCGCCGCCGTGGGCGCCCTGCCCGCCATGCTCGGCAACCTGCGCTACGGCACCTCCATCATCGCGCAGGCCAACAACGAGGCCGCGCTCTGCACCTCCGTCGTCGTCCGCGCCGACAGCCCCATCGCCAAGGTCAAGGGCTGGAACAAGGACTACCCCGAAGTCTACGGCAGCCCTGAAACCGTGCGCGGCAAGACCTTCCTCGCCACTACGCTGACCTCGTCGCACTACGCCCTCAGCACATGGCTCAACGTCCTCGGCCTCAAGGACAGCGACGTGGTCATCAAGAACATGGATCAGTCGCAGGTCGTGGGCGCGTTTGAAAACAACATCGGCGACGGCATCGCCATCTGGGCCCCACACACCTTCATCATTCAGGAAAAGGGCGGCGTGGTCTTCGCGGGCGACATCGTGCACTGCAAGAAGTCCAACCCCATCGTGCTCATCGCCGACACCAAGTACGCCGAAGCCCATCCCGATGTGGCCGCGAAGTTCCTCAGCGTATACATGCGCGCGGTGGATCTCATGAAGAATACGCCGCCCAAGCAGTTCGTCGAGGAATACCAGAAGTTCTATCTGGAGTTTGTGGGCAAGGAATACAACTACAATCAGGCCCTGCTCGACCTTGAGACGCACCCCGTCAGCAACCTTGACGAACAGCTCGCCATCTTCGACGACTCCAAGGGGCCGAGCCAGGCGCAGCTCCACCAGTCCGACATCGCCGCCTTCTTCTCGAACGTGGGCCGCATCACCGCCGATGAAGCCGCCAAGGTTTCCGACGGCAAGTATGCGACCGGCAAGTATCTGAAGCTCTTGAAGGAACAGCAGAAGTAGTCGGGATAGGGAAGATTTGGGAGGAAATTGGGGAGGGGAGGGGGAACCTTTCTGAAGAAAGGCTTCCCCCACCCCTCCCCCTCCCAAGACTTTTACGTTTATCGAATCCCTGTCCGCGAGCCTGCTTCGGTACGGGCTGCTTTTGGGATAAGGCGCATTGCGCTGGGGAAGAGCGTTGTCCGGGGAAAACGGGCCTGCCGGTTGCCCCACCCCTTTCAGAAAGGCTCTGTCATGGCATAGGATTGCCTTATTTTTGCAGTATGTGGAAAATAGAGACTTTTTCTCATTTTTTTCGCTGATGGGCTCCAGATTGGGGCATTTTATTCGTTCTTCCTTTGGAACTTCAAGAAAGAAAGCATTAACCGTTTCCCATGATACAGCCTTTAGGAAAGCAGCCATGAGCGTACCCCTTGCCGGAGCCCTCTCCCAAGACTTTTGCGTTTATCGAATCCCTGTCCGCGAGCCTGATTCGGTGCGGGCTGCTTTTGGGATAAGACGTATTGCGCTGGGGAAAAGCGTTGTCCGGGGAAAACGGGCCTGCCGGTTGCCCTGCCCCTTTCAGGAAGGCTCTGTCATGGTATAAGGTTATCTTATTTTTGCAGTATGCGGGAAAATAGAGACTTTTTCTCATTTTTTTCGCTGATGGGCTCCAGATTGGGGCATTTTATTCGTTATTCCTTTGAAATTTCAAGAAAGAAAGCATTAACCGTTTCCCATGATACAGCCTTTAGGAAAGCAGCCATGAGCACATCCTTTGTCAGAGGGCCCCTCCTCATCCTTCTTGGGGCCTTGTGTTTCAGCACCACGGGGACTGTCCAAGCCCTTGCCCCGGAAGGGGCGACGCCCTATGTCATCGGCGCGCTGCGTATGCTCGTCGGCGGGCTGTCCCTGCTCCTGTGGTGCGCGTTCCGGGGGGATCTGCCCCGGTTCTGGCATTGGCCCATGCGCTGCGTCATCCCCTCCGCCTTTGCCCTGCTCGGCTTCCAGTTCTTCTTTTTCCGGGGCGTGCTCGAAGCCGGGGTTGCCGTGGGCACCGTGGTCGCCATCGGCTTCTCGCCCATCGTCGTGGCCCTGCTCGGACTGATCTTCCTGCGCGAAAAGCCCGCCAAGGCATGGTATCCCGCCACCGGGATCGCCCTGATCGGGCTGCTCCTGCTCAACGCCGACGCCGTGGACGGGGCCAGCTTCGCGGGCATGGCCTTCCCCCTGCTCGCGGGATTCTCCTATGCCTGCTACTTCGTGTTCAGCAAGCCGCTGGCCCAGAACGCCTCGCCCGGTTCCGTCATGATGGTTCTGTGCCTCCTGAGCGGGCTGTGTATGCTGCCCGTCTTCTGGATCTACCCGGTTGCATGGCTGGCGACCCCCGTGGGCGCACTCGTGGCCCTGCACCTTGGGGCTGTAACCACGGCCATCGCTTTTTCCCTCACCCTCGCCGGGCTCAAGGTGACGCCCGCCGCCACAGCCTCGACCCTCAGCCTTGCGGAGCCCCTCTCCGCGGCCTGCCTTGGGATCTTCTTCCTCCATGAGCCGTTGTCACTGTCCGCCGCCGTGGGGATTGCCCTCATCTTCGGCAGTGTCCTCATCCTCGTAGCCTGCCCGTCCGCCCAGCCGTCCAGCGGAAAACTCGCCCCCCGCCCGCAAGGGCAATGACGGGGATGGCCCCGCGTGCCCCCAAAGGCATGTGTGGCCTTCCCTTGTTCGCGGGGTTTCCTTTCTCTGCCGGAGCTGCCCCTTTTCCGTGTGGAGCCTTGCCCGCTCGCGGGGGGCCGCCGATGAGGACATGCGAGCCGCCCTGCCCGGCGTGAGCCTTCCCCTGTTCCCTCCAACCGGGATGCTGATACCTCGGCTTTCCCCGCCTTTCCCCCATTTGTGGGGTTCTTCCATAGAAAATGGTTGATACTTTATTTCTTGAAAGCCTTTACCCCCACTCATGGGGCTCTTCCCTTCATTGCCCCATACAAAAATCTTGGGAGGAGCCTTCACCCCACTCGCGGGGGTTCTTCTGCTACAGCAAGAAAGCTGTTGCCGCTTGTCCAGCTTTACCTCGCTCGCGAGGGTTCTCCTCCTCAATGCCATTCTTAAGAATAAGGATTTTCGGCTCTCCCCCTGCTCGCGGGACTCTCCCATGCCTGCTATTTTTCATGTTCAGCAAGCCACTGGCCCGGAACGCCTCGCCCGGTTCCGCCATGATGGTTCTGTGCCTCCTGAGCGGGCCGTGCTGTAGGTCGGCCTTTCCCGCTCGCGGGGGTTCTCCTGCTATAGCAAGCAAGCTGTTGCCGCTTGTCCAGCCTTCTCCCTGTTCGCGGGATTCCCCGCCATCCGGGGTTGCCGCCACGGGGCGGCGGCCCGTGCGCCAAAAACCGATTGACGGTGCGCTGGGCGTGGTATAAAACTGACTGGTCAGTTTTTGTTTTATTCTAAATATTCTAATCTGTGAAAAGAACGGCCGATCAGGGAACCATGCGCTGCACGGGAGCCTCTCATGACGACAGACGAAAACCTCTCCATGACCCCAGATGACGACAAGGCCCAGCAGCGGCGCAAACGCCCCCGCAGGGGCCCGCTCATCGGCTTCCTGCTTTTGCTGTTCCTGCTTGCGGGGATAGGCGCGGGCGCGTGGTGGTATCTGTTCCTGCGTTTTGAGGAAAGCACGGACGACGCCTATGTCGCCGGCAACGTGCTGCGCATCATGCCGCAGGTGAGCGGCAAGGTCGTCGCCGTGGATGTGGACGACAACGACATGGTCGCCGCCGGGCAGGGGCTCGTGCGCATCGATCCCGTGGACGCCCGCCTTGCCTATGAGCGTTCCCTTGTGGCGCTGGCCTCGGCGGTGCGCGATACCTGCCGCCTTCAGGCGCAGCTCAGGGAAACCGAGGCCGCCATCCGCATGCGCCGGGTGGATCTGCGCCAGAAGGCCGACAACCTGGCCCGGCGCGAGGCGCTGGGCAGGGCAAACGCCATCGGCGCGGAAGAGCTGAAGCACGCCCGCGACGCCCGCGAGAACGCCGCCGTAGCCCTCGCCGCCGCCGAAGAGGAACGCAACGCGCTTGCCGCCGTGCTGCTGGATACCGGGCTTGCCGAACAGCCCGCCGTGCGTCAGGCCGCCGCCAACGTGCGCGACTGCTGGCTCGCGCTCCAGCGCACCACCGTCCTGAGCCCCGCCGCCGGGCAGATCGCCAAGCGCAGCGTGCAGGCAGGAGAAGTCGTATCGCCCGGCACACCGCTCATGACCGTGATCCCCCTCCACCGCCTCTGGATCGACGCCAATTTCAAGGAAGTCCAGCTTCATAAGATGCGCATCGGCCAGCCCGCCGTGATCCGCGTGGATATGTACGGCGGCGACGTCACCTATCATGGCCGCGTGACCGGGTTCTCCGCCGGGACGGGCAGCGCCTTCTCCCTCCTGCCGCCCCAGAACGCCACCGGCAACTGGATCAAGATCGTCCAGCGCGTGCCCGTGCGCATTGAAATCGATCCCGCCGACCTCAGGGAACACCCCCTGCTGGTAGGCCTGTCCGCCGTGGTGAAGGTGGACACGTCCGACACGTCGGGGCGGCTCCTCGCCGCTGCCGCCCGCACCGAACCCGTGCCCAGCGATCTCGTCTCGCAGGCCCCCGCCGTCGATTTCGCCCCGGTCGAGGCGACCATTGACGGCATCATCCGGGACAACGCCCTGCCCGGCGTCTGCCCCATCCCGGACAAGCCATGAGCGCCCAGCCCCTGCCGCCGCTTCAGGGCGGGATGCTCGCCGCCGCAACCATCGGGATTTCGGTGATCACGGCGATGACCGTGCTCGACTCCACCATCGCCAACGTCGCCCTGCCCACCATCGCGGGCAACCTCGGCGTGGCGTCTTCACAGGGGACGTGGGTCATCACCTTCTTCGGGGTCGCCAACGCCATCGCCATCCCGCTCACCGGCTGGTTCGCCCGGCGCATGGGCGAGGTGCGGCTGTATTTCTGGTCCACGTTCCTGTTCGTCGTGGCCTCGTTCCTGTGCGGCATAGCCAACAGCCTTGGGATGCTCATCATCTGCCGCATTTTGCAGGGGGCCGCCGCCGGGCCGCTCATCCCGCTTTCCCAGAGCCTCCTGCTGGCCTGCTACCCCAGCGAGAAGCGCGGCATAGCCCTTTCCCTGTGGTCCATGACCATCGTGCTCGCGCCCATCCTTGGGCCGATCCTCGGCGGGTACATCTGCGACAACTATACGTGGAACTGGATCTTTTTCGTCAACGTGCCCGTGGGGGCCGTATGCCTCGTCGCGCTGCGCATCCCTATGGCGGGGCGCGAGACGCCCACCGCCAAGAACCCCATCGACACCGTGGGGCTGATCCTGCTCATCATCGGCGTGGGCTGCCTCCAGCTCATGCTCGACGAGGGCAAGGACAAGGACTGGTTCGCCTCCGGCTACATCGTGTTCCTCGGCATCCTCACGGTGGTGGGGCTGGTGCTCCTCGTGGCGTGGGAGCTCACCGAAGAGCACCCCGTGGTTGACCTCTCCCTGTTCCGGCACCGCAACTTTACCGTGGGCACAACCTGCATCAGCCTTGGGTTCCTGTTTTATTTCGCGGGGGTGGTCATGGTGCCCATGATGCTCCAGACGCGGCTCGGCTACACCTCCATGTGGGCCGGGCTTTCCCTCGCGCCCATCGGGATTTTCCCGGTCTTCCTCTCGCCGCTCATCGGCCGGTTCGCACAGCGCATCGACATGCGGATCATCGTCACCATGAGCTTTCTGGTTTTCGCAGCGGCCTTCTACATGCGCACCCTGTTTTCCCCGGACGTCGATTTCTTCTTCGTCCTCTGGCCGCAGGTCGTGCAGGGGATCGGCGTGGCCATGTTCTTCATGCCGCTTACGAGCATCATCATTTCAGGGCTCGACGCCAAGGACATCGCCAACGCCTCCAGCCTCTTCAACTGCATCCGCGTGCTGGCGGGCTCCATCGGGTCGTCCCTCGCCACCACCATGTGGGAACGGCAGGAAGCCCTGCACCACGTCCGACTCACCGAGTCCATCACCCCGTTCAACCCGGCGGCGCAGCACGGGCTCAGCCAGCTCGCGCAGATGGGCCTGTCGCCGGAACAGGCGAAGGCATGGGTCGCCAACGAAATCACGCGGCAAGGGTTCCTGCTCGGATTCAACGAACTGTTCTGGCTGGCGTCCATAGCCTTCATCGGGCTGGCCGGGCTGGTCTGGCTGTCCGTTCCCATCAACAAGAAAACCCGGTAGGCGGGCGCATGGCACAGCAATCGAAATGCCGGAAAAAGACGGAGGCGCGCCGGGAGGCCATCCTCGACGCCGCGCTGGAGGAATTTGCCGCCAAGGGGTACGCCGGGGCGCGCATGGAAGACATCGCCCGGCGTGCCGGGGTCGCCAAGGGCACGCTGTACCTGCATTTTGGGGATAAGGAGGGGCTGTTCAACGGCCTCACGGAATCGGCGTTCGCACCCATGCACGAGCTGGCTCAGGAGATCCTTGAAGATAAGGCCCTGACCCTGCGCGAAAAGCTGATCCGCTTCTGCGGGCCGATGCTGGATGAGCAAGGCTGTTCGCGGACGGCGCGGATCATCAGGCTGGTATGGGCCGAGGGGCTGCACAACCCCAAGCTCGTCACCCCGTTCTACCACGGCCTGATCGTCCCGCTCCTCGAACTGCATCGGGAAAACCTGCGCCTCGCCGCGCATGAGCACCCCCACCCGGCGCTCCAGCAGTTCCCGCAGCTTCTCGTTTCCCCGATCATGCAGGGGTTGCTCTGGCAGGGGATGTTCAGGGACAAGGCCCCGCTCGACGTAAAGGAGCTGTATATCGCCTATCTCGACATCATCCTGCCGGAAAAATAAGGGCGGCCTCGTGCGGGCGGTTCCTTTTGAGTGGCCATTTGGAGCTTGCGGTTGGAGTGTGGCCCCTCCGCGCGAGTGTTAGCACAGGATCGCGGCCCGTGACCCGACCTGCCGATGTCGCCCCTCTGGGTAAAGGGTATTAAACAACGCGCGGGGGCTTCGGGCATGATCAGGCGCGGCTTCTCCGGGCGGGCGGTTGTTGTCCATAACATGGCGGATACGCACGCCACCGGAAAATGCCCTCTCTGGGCCGTGGCCCTGCGCGCGGTGGGCCGCCGTGCGGCCTTCTACGCGATGTTTAGTAAGTAAATTCGGTAGGTCACACCGGAAATGCAGCAGGGCGTTTGGGCGGCATCCCTTTTTCCGCCGCCAGCTTTGAAAGCCAACAAATTGTAGATCTCTAACAGACTATCATGTATTTATAAGCAAGTAATTCCCATTATGGGGGCGGCTACGCTTTTCCCCGGTTGCGCCGGAAGTCTTTCGCGGAATAGACAGCGGCCCCTCCCCTCAGTACCTTCTGGCCCCAAGGCCCGCCCGCTTTCAAGACGGGTGGGCTTTGTTTTTCTTGCAACAATGGACACTGATTGGTTTTTCCTGTGGCGCGTTACAAGCGCCCGCAAAGGGCCGCGTATGTTTTACGGCTTTGCGGCAAGGATTCCGCTGTTTTTCATGGTATAAAACAGCATAAAATTAACATAATAAAAATGATTATGTGATATATTTCTGCGGCATCAACAAGCGCCCACGTCCTGTCTGCCGTCCCTCCATGTGATGCGCCACCCCGTTCCCCCACCGTCCAGCCTTGTGCCCCAGCCGGGTGGTAATCCTGTGCCCTGTGCGGAGCAGGGAACGGGCACACCCAAAAACAGGGGGCTGCATCGCAGGGTGTGCGGAAGGCTTTCCAAAAACATACAAGCCGTCAAAGCCATCTCAGGCTGTGCCGCAGGATTGCGGAAGGAACACCGGAGGCCGCCCTCTGCCTCCTGATGCCTCCGCTCCCTACTCCCGCCGTCCGGCCTTGTGCCCCAGCCGGGTGGCAATCCGGTGCCCTATGCGGAGCCGGGAACGGGCACGCCCAAAACAGGGGCCGCATCGCAGGGTATACGGAAGGCTTTCCAACAACATACAGGCCGCCAAAGCCATCTCAGGCTGTGCCGCAGGATTGCGGAAGGAACACCGGAGGCCGCCCTCTGCCTCCTGATTCCTCCGTTCCCTACGCCCACCGTCCGCCGGACACTTTCCGCACGGGCGGGGATTGCAGGGAACCCGCAGGAACCCCGGACGTAAAGCCGAAGCACTTCCCGTACGGGCGGGGAGCGCTGTCCTGATCGGCGCAGTCGTCGGATTCCTTGACGGCACCTCCCGCATGGGCACGGCTCTTCCCGCATAGGCGGGGATCGCCATGCCGCAGGCGGAACCCCGATGGGGCCATGGCGCACCCGGTACGGGTGGGGATCGCGATCCCATATAATTTTATAGGGATATACCAATTCCGGGCCGCTGCCGCCGAAAAACGGCGGCCCCAAAACATCCCCCGCGCCTTTTCCGGCCTTCTCCATGTTTTCTCATAACACGGTATTCTTCCTCGCAATAAATCGTTATTCCTCCCCAAGCACTGATTGCAACGGGCCGGAATATCCTTTAGAAAAGGGTAGGCCGCGCATTGGGAAAAGCGGCCTGCCCCATCCATCGGATCCTGATGCCGCGTACCGCGCGGGGCCAGGGGCTGAGGGTGCCCGCCGCCGGTTCCGCCGTGCGGCTGATCCCCGGTTCTCCGGGGCCAGCGTCCCGCCGTTTTCCGATCAGCCTGCCGGGGCTTCCCGCAACAAGTTCTGAGGAACGCCTTTTCCCCTTTGAAAACGAGAGCATCACAGTGAAGCGTCCCGTGTTCCCCGCCGAGAAACGGGAACCTTGCAGGGACCGCCCCCCAAGAGAGTTTCCTTTGAAGATCATGATACCGTCTTTTCCTTCCCCGCTCCGGCCCGTCCTGCTGGCTGTGCTCCTCCTCGCGCTGCTGTCCGCGGGCTTCCCGGCGCGCGGCGGGGCCGAGGAAACCCTCCGCATCGGCGTGGAAGACGATTATGCGCCCTTTTCCTTTCCCATAGAAGGCGGACAGGCCGGGTTCGACCCCGAAGTCGCTGAGGCTCTGTGCAAAGCCATGCGCCGTTCCTGCACGATCAAGCCGCTGCCCTTCGGCGCCCTGTTCGAGAAGATGCGTGGGGACGAGCTTGACCTGATCGTCGCCGGGCTTGCCCAAAACGAACAGCGGCAGGCGTACATGGATTTCACCAACAGCTACTACCACTCCCGTTCCATCTATCTGGGGCTTCCGAACAGCGTGGAAATCAGCCCCGAAGGGCTGAAGGGGAAGCGCATCGGCGTCCAGGAGCATACGCAGCAGGAGATTTTCCTCCAGAGGCACTGGGCCGACGTGGTTGAGCTTATCCATTTCCCCGCCTATGAACAGCTCCTTGAAGCCTTCTGCGCCGGGGGGCTGGACGCCATCCTCGTGGATGGGCTGTCCGGGTATGAATTCCTCCAGAGCGAGCGCGGGCAGCCTTTCGCCATACTGGATGACCCCCTCCCGCCGGACGCAGACCTCGCCTATGCCCACATCGGCGTCAGGAAAGGCGCTCCCGAATTGGTGGACGCCCTCAACGAAGCCATCGTCCATATCAAACTGAACGGCGATTACGACCGCATCGTGCGCAAATATTTCCCCTTCAGCATTTATTGAGCGCGTCCATGCATTCCAAGCCTTCACGAAACGCGGAACCGGGAAGAAAGCGGCAGATCGGCATCAACCTTTTTCCCGTCATCGTCTCAGCACCCCTGATGGCGCTGCTGGCCTTCGTCTCCTTCATCTTCATCAGTGACCTTCAACGGATCAAAAACCTGGCGCTCTCCACCAGCAACAGCCATCTGCCGCAAGTCCTCGCCAAGCAGCAGATGCTCCTCAACGTCGAAAACATGCGCCGCAGCATTGCGCTGGTGTACAGCTCCTCAGACCCCACCATCAGCCGGAACGCGGGCATTACCGCCCAAGCCCTGATCGCGGAGTCCGTCTTTGAGGAAACGTCGCTGGATTTCTCCAGCAAAATGAATGAAATCAAACCCCAGCTCCTCCGCCTCATCGAGCTGAAGCAGCAAAACCATCAGGCCGAGGATCGGCTTCATGACGGGGAAATCTCTTTTTCAAACGTGCTCGGCCGGCTGTTCATCCGAAGCGGGATAGAATACGGCTATCCCCTCAGGCACAGCGCGCGGCATCTGGGCAAGGAGTTCGCAAGCGGCACGGCCAACAGGCAGGGCCTGCAGGAAAGCCTGCGCCCGCTGATGGGCATGTGCGCCAAGGCGGAACGGGCGGAGCCCCCTGACCAGCCGCTGCTCAAGGACTGCGCGGAATTCCGGGCGGGCTGGGAAGGCATCGCCTCCAGTTGGGCGCAGCTCGCGCGCGGGCAGGCGGAAGCCAAAGAGCTCTGGGGCACCCTTGACGGCAAGCTGCGCGAACTCAGCGACGCCGTTTCGACCCACGAGGCCGAATGGATTTACCGGAGCATGTCTCACATCAACGAGGAAGTTTCACGCATCGAGGAACTCTTCCCGATCATGGGGGCCGCGGTGTTCGCCGGGCTGCTTGCCACGCTGCTGCTCATCCACCTTCAGATCCTCCGCCCCCTGTCCCTGCTCTCCCAGGCGCTGCGCACCATCCGTTCCGGGCGCCCCATCTCGGAGCTCCCCCGCGTGCGCATCCGGGAATTGCAGGACGTGCTCGACGTGTTGCCGGACATCAGCCGCCATATGGACGAACTGAATACCCGTTCCGGGCAGCTCGCGCAGGAGCGGGATCAGTATGCCGACCTCAGCTTCCGGGATGCGCTGACCGGCGTGTACAACCGCCGGGCGCTTGAGGAGACGATGGAACGCATCCCGGCGCGCACGCCGCTCGCCCTGCTGATGCTCGACCTCGACTTTTTCAAGAACTACAACGATCGGTTTGGGCATCAGGCCGGGGACGCCGCCCTCAAAGCCGTGGCGCAGGCCACGCAGAAGGCGCTCCTGCGAAATTCCGACAGGATATTCCGGTACGGCGGCGAAGAGTTCACCACCATCCTGGCCGGGGGCGGGCAGTATTCGGCCATGACCGTGGCTCAGCGCATTTTGGAGGAAGTGGCCGCGCTGAACCTTCCCCATCCCGATTCCCAGACGGGCAGGCTCACCGTCAGCATCGGCATCGCGCACCGCCCGTCCGGGGACGATCAGGACATCTGCGAAGTGCTGGCCCACGCGGATCAAGCGCTCTATAGAGCCAAGACGTCCGGCAGGAACCGGATCGCCCTTTTCGGGGAGTGAGCCCTTCCGATCCCGGCAGGCCCGCATCGACCCGGATCAGCGGGGATCGGCGGGGCTATTGGGCACCATCGGCCCCGCCCGTGCGCACGGTTTCGGAAGCCCCCATCGCTTCCTTGAGCTCCTTGGATACCCTGAGCTTGATCGTCTTGCGCGGGGGAATGGGCACGGTTGCCCCTCTCAGCGGCATATTCAGGAAGGCATCCATTCCCAATCTTTTTCCTCCCTATCAAGATGAGGGGCACACTGTGGAACCTCCTTCCCATCTATGCGCGAATCACGGTGAGGCGGGGCATCCGATAAAACAGCCCCTGTTCAGGCGAACCTCCAGCCAGCCTCTATCAGACCTGCCTTTATGATGATGTGGATGCACGCCGCACACTTGCCCCCTGAAAGAAAGACTCTGTTTATAGTATGTGGTTGTTTCACCTCCACAGTGCGGTGAAAATACAGCCTTTTCTCCGTTTTTCCCCTTGGCGGGATCTACGGCTAAGACATTTTATCGGTTAATCCTTTGGAACTTCAGGGAAAAAAGCATCAACCATTTTCTATGACACAGCCAAAGAAAAGCCCCGGAAAAAAATTCCGTGGCGCTGCTGGGGAAGGTGCGAGGGCAGGAGCCCCTGTTTCAAAGCGCTTGGGCATATACGGCACAGGGGATGTCTGGGAGCGGGCTTTGCAGCGCATCGGGGGGCGCGGGAGGGCTCCGTCAGATACGGCGGAGGCCCAAACCGGACAGGCTGAATTTTTTCAGGCCGCCGCACGGATGGGCGAAGGCCCGCGGCAAGGCCCCATACGGCGCGGGGGTGCGGCACGGGTGGGGATGGGACGAAAAAGTAATGTATCCTTGCGGGGAAATGCGGTACTGGCGTGAAGGGCCGGGGCATGTGACGGGCGGGCGCGCTCAGGAAAACCATGTCCCTGCGGCCTTGACAAAGGAATTCTAAATGGTAATGAATTTCGTATTCAATTAGTAGGGCACGGCGGCATGGCCGTGCGGGGACGCCAACAAAAACCAAAGGAGATCGTTATGTCGCTGATCAATAAGGAAGTAAGCGAATTCAGCGTTCAGGCTTTTCAGGACAACGCCTTCAAGACCGTGACCAAGGCCGATATCCTTGGGAAATGGGCCGTGTTTTTCTTCTATCCGGCGGACTTTACGTTCGTGTGCCCCACCGAGCTTGAGGATCTCGCCGAAAAATATGAAGATTTCAAGTCCATTGGATGCGAGGTCTATTCGGTTTCGTGCGACAGCCATTTCGTCCACAAGGCGTGGCACGATGCCTCGAAGACCATACAGAAAATCAAATACCCCATGCTCGCGGATCCCACCGGCGCGCTGGCCAGGGATTTCGACGTGATGATCGAATCGGAAGGCATGGCCGAACGGGGCAGCTTCATCATCAACCCCGAAGGCCGCATCGTGGCTTACGAGGTCATCGCCGGGAACGTGGGCCGCAACGCGGACGAACTGTTCCGCCGGGTGCAGGCTTCCCAGTTCGTGGCCTCGCACGGCGATCAGGTATGCCCCGCCAAGTGGCGGCCCGGCGCGGAAACCCTGAAGCCCAGCCTCGACCTCGTGGGCCTGCTGTAATGGACGCCGCCCGGACTGCGGATCTGTACGACGCCGTGGTGGTGGGGGGCGGCCCGGCAGGGCTTGCCGCCGCCCTCTACCTTGCCCGCGCCCGGTACAGGGTGCTTGTCGTGGAAAAGGACGCCTTCGGCGGGCAGATAGCCCTCACCGCCGAAGTGGTGAATTATCCCGGCGTGGAAAGGATTGACGGCCATTCGCTCACCGAGGCGATGCGCCGTCAGGCCCGGCATTTCGGCGCGGAATTCCTGCTGGCCGAAGCGCAGGGGATCGACGTGGACGGGGATTTCCGCATCGTGCGCACGAGCCGGGGGGCTTTCCGGTGCTTCGCCGTGCTGCTCTCCACCGGGGCCCATCCCCGCAAGGTGGGCTTTGAAGGCGAGGAGGCGTTCCGGGGCCGGGGCGTGGCCTACTGCGCCACATGCGACGGCGGGTTCTTTACGGGCAGGGACGTGTTTGTGGTGGGCGGCGGGTTCGCCGCCGCCGAGGAAGCCATGTACCTCACCCGCTACGCCCGCTCCGTGACCATGCTCGTGCGCCGGGGCACGCTGTCCTGCGCCGAAAGCATCGCCGAACAGGTGTTGGCCCACGAATCCGTCCGGGTGCGCTTCAATACCGTCCTGGAAGCGGTGGAAGGCGACACGGCCCTGCGCCGCGCCGTGTTCCGCGACACCGTGACCGGGCGGCAGGAAACGTATGCGCCGCCTGAGGGCGAGAGCTTCGGAGTATTCGTCTTCGCCGGGTACGAACCGGCCTCGCGGCTTGCCGAAGGGCTTGCGGAGCTGACCGAGCGGGGCAATATCGTTACCGACAGGGAACAACGGACGCGGACGGAAGGGATCTACGCCGCCGGGGACGTGTGCGACAAGCGGCTGCGCCAAGTGGTCACCGCCGTCTCGGACGGGGCCGTTGCCGCCACCGCCATCGAACGCTATGCGGCGGACATGCAGCGCAGGACGGGGCTGCGCCCGCAGCGCCCGGAAGCCGCCGATACGGGGCACAATGGGGCGGCCCCGCGCGAGCCGCATCCGCAAGGCCCGGCAGCCGCGGCTTCCGGCGCCCCGAAAGCCCCTTCGGGAAATGCCCGCGGTGCAGGGGACGGGTTCCTCACGGCGGAACAGCGGGAACAGCTTGCGGGCGTCTTCACCCGGATGGAAAGCCCGCTCACCCTGAAGGCGGAACCGGACGGACGCCCGGTTTCGGAAGATCTGCGCCGGATGCTCCTGGAGCTCGCGGCGTTGACGGATAAGCTGACCGTGGAGTGGACGCCGCCGTCTGACGGGCCGGAACGCCCCTGCGTGCGGTTTTTTCGGGCGGACGGGAACGATACCGGCATTGCCTTCCACGGCGTCCCCGGCGGGCATGAGTTCAATTCGTTCATCGTGGGCCTGTACAACGCGGCGGGCCCCGGCCAGAGCATCGATCCGGCCCTTGCCGAGGCCATCGCCGCCATCGGCAGGCCGCTGGAGCTGCAAATCGTGGTTTCCCTGACCTGCACCATGTGCCCGGAACTGGTGATGGCGGCGCAGAAAATCGCCGCCTCAAACCCGCTGGTGACAGCCAAGGCCTACGATGTGAACCTCTTCCCGGAACTGCGGGAACGGTACAAGATCATGAGCGTGCCTTGCCTCATCATCAACAAGACGAAGGTGGCGTTCGGCAAAAAGACGCTCGCCCAACTGCTGGAATTGCTGGCGGAACCGGAGGCCGGGCACGCCGGGTGATTTCCATGTGCCCGGAACTGGAATGGCGGCGCAGAAAATCGCCGCCTCAAACCCGCTGGTGACAAGCCAAGGCCTACGATGTGAACCTCTTCCCGGAACTGCGGGAACGGTACAAGATCATGAGCGTGCCTTGCCTCATCATCAACAAGGCGAAGACGGCATTCGGCAAAAAGACGCTTGCCCAACTGCCGGAATTGCTGGCGGAACTGGAGGCCGGGCACGCCGGGTAATTTCCATAGGCTGTGTCATAGAAAATGGTTGATGTTTTTTCCTTGAAGTTTCAAAGGAATAGCCAGCAAAATGCCTTAGCCATAGGTTTCGCCAAGGGGAAAACTGGAGAAAAAGGCTGTATTTTCACCACACTGTTGGATGAAACAACCGCATACTATGACAGAGCCTTTCCATAGGCGAACCTAGGGCTGTTTTGGGGAAGGGGGCTGAAAAGTTCCCCTTCCCCAAAACAGCGGGCACGCCCCTTTCTCCCCCCTCTCCTCCTTCATGCTTGCCAGCCTTTTCTTTTGGCTCTGTCATAGTACATGGCTGTTTTGTTTCAGTAATATATTGAAACTATATGTTTTTTCAAATTTTCCGCTAGTGGGCTCTGTGATTGGGAGATTTTATTGGTTATTCCCTTGGAATTTCAAGGAAAAAAGCATCAACCGTTTTCTATGACACAGCCTTTCTTTTCAAGGCTGCACACATTGCCCTGTGCTTTTCCGGCACAGGGTTTTCTTTCATGAAGTTTTCTTTTGGGTAACATGGCGGGGCAGATGCCGACGGTCCCTCTCCTCAAAGGCTTTGGCTTCCGGCAAGCCAGCAGCAACGGTTCCCTGCGGCCTTTTTGCAGAGCCCTGCTTGCCGCCGGGGAAATGGACATTGCGGCCTTTTAGGGAAGGCCGTGCCATAGAAAACGGTCGATACTTTATTTCTTGAAATTCCAAAGGAATAGCCAATAAGATGCCCCCAACCATGAAGCCCATCAGTGAAAAATTAAAAAAACTGTATTTTCAGCATATTGCAGATATAAAACAACCAGATGCTCTGACAGAGCCTTAGAGAAAGAAGGCCCCCCGCTGGGCGGCTTCCCAAAACGCGTATTGCGTATGGGAGAAGCGTGATGCGGGGAGCGCACGCCGCACAAACCGAGACATAGAATTTTTTTAGGCTGTGCCATAGAAAATGGCTGAGGCCTTTTTCCTTGAAGTTCCAAGGGAATAATCAACAAAATGCCTCAACTATGAAGTCCGCCAAAGGGAAAATTGGAGAAAAAGGCCGTATGTTCACCGTGCTGTGGAGATGAGACAACCACATACCATGACAGGGCCTTTTTTATTATGTCAGTGTCAATTTTACCCCTTCATAATGACAACAGACTACATTAATAAGCAAAAATGGACGCTCACAATTTCCCGTCTCTTTGACCTATACAATGGACGCTCAAAATGTCCGTCCATATGCGTTGAAAAGGCCGTTCCAGAGGAAACGGCTGCCGATTTATTTCTTGAAATTCCAAATGAATGACCAATGATATGCTTCTCAAGCCCCACCGGGAAAACGGGAGAAAAAGGCCGTATTTTCAGCATGTTCTGGGGATGAAACAACCGTATGCACTGACGGGACCTATAAAAAATGGCTCTGTCATAGTATGCGGTTGTTTCATCCCACAGTGTGGTGAAAATACAGCCTATTTCTCCTGTTTTCCCCTTGGCGAAACCTATGGCTAAGGCATTTTGCTGGTTATTCCTTTGAAACTTCAAGGAAAAAAGCATCAACCATTTTCTATGACACAGCCTAAAAAATTCCCGTCAGAGTGGACGCTCACACTTTCCTGTCTCTTTATCCTAATATAATGGACGCTCAGAATATCCCCTTTAAGCGGACGCTCATATCGCACACATAAAATGGACATCCATAAAAGGGCGGGATGTCCCCCCTGCCCATCCGAGGCTGCCTTGCCGGGAAGAGCCCATATCACCTTGCGATTCATGCCCTCTCCGCCCATCCGGGGCTGCCCATAGTGCGAAGAATGGATTTGCTTTTCCTATAATTGCCATCCGGGGCTGCCACCCTCAAATCCCGGAGGCAGCGGGTTCCCTCCGGTATGGCGGCCCTTCCCTTTTCGGAAGGCGCAGCACCGCTGCCGTAAGGCGGTTCATGAAAAAAGACGCCGCATCCCTCAAGGGGGCACGGCGTCCGCAAGCGTTTCGCGGCCTCCCGGATCGTCGGCTCAGAGGATGTCGCTGAACTTCGCCAGAAAGTCGCGGGTGAAGAAGCCGTTCTGGATGTACCCTCCGAACGAGCCCTCCGCGCCGCGCTTATGCCGGGCATACGTTTCCCTGATGCCCGGTGCGGCCCAGTCGTCCACGACGCGGCCATCCCTCGCAAGTTCCGCGGCGTAGGCCTTGGCTTCTTTGAGCCGGTCGACGGCGGCATCCACGGCGGCGGCGTCCATGCAGGGGGCGAGCATGGCCCGGTAATCCTCTTCATTGAGGGCCATGAGCCTGTCGAACGTGTCGCGGCCGATAAGCGTCGGCCAGAACAACTGGTTGAAGCCGAAATGACGGCGCGCTTCGATCAGCAGCTCTTCAGGGAGGTTCGAGAGGTCGATGCGCCCGTCCTTGTGTATGGCGCGCCCGTGGCTTTCCAGCAGTTCCAGGAACTTCTTCTGGTTCGGGGTGGGGCGGCTCAGGTCGATGACGGCCATGCCCCTTTTGCGGGTTCCGAAGCTGGCGTCGTTGTCGATGCCCGTGATCTTCACGGCCCCGGTTTGCGGGTTGATGTCCACGAGGTAGTTGTCGCCGTGGCGATCCACCTGCCCGGAAAGGACATCGGCCCATTCCAGCCTGCAAAGTTCGCGCATCAGGTTGGCGCGCATGGCGCCGAGCTTCCCGTTGGAGCGCAGGACGCGGCAGGCTTCCCGAAAATTGAGCTCCCTGCCGTCGGGCATCCGGCAGACGGGTTTGTCCTTGACGATATCGTAGAAGGTCTTGCCGGGGGCGGCCTCCATGAACAGGCCGAGCTGCCCTTCATGGCTGCCGATGCTTGAGCGGGCGATGGTTCCGCCGCAGCCGATGGCATCCGCCACGCGGGAGGCCGCCACGTTGAGCTGCATGACGCGCGCGCCGTTGCGGTAGCCGAGACCGCCCGCGCACAACTGGTCGAGGCCGCGCCGTGCGCCCACCTCAGGCTTGAAGACAAGCGTCATGTCTTCGCCGTCCCTGCCCCGGTACGTGCACAGGTGCACGGTATTGGCCGCGCCCTGCCCCAGCTTGCGGGAGCCCTTCAGGATGGCGTCGCCCGCCCGGAGCTCAAGCTGGTCGGCCGTGATGCCGCGAAGGGAGGCTTCGAGGACGGTATTGATGTCCACATGGTGATCCAGCGCGGCCTGGATGTATTCGCCCCGCGCCTGCGGGTTGGCCCCGGTCGAGCGCATCATCCCGACGACCTCTATGATCTCGGAAACCAAAATCCCGCTGCGCGTGATCAGGGGCGTGCCTTCGATCTGGGCCGCGAGCCTTTTCATCTCAGGCGGCACGAGCATGAAACCGCTTTGCCCCACGCTCCGGCGCAGTTGATCCGCCATACCGGGCCGGAGCTCCTCTCCGCAGAATTTCCGGTAATAGTTCCCGATCTTCGTTGCGCTCATGTTGGGCTTCTTCACGATTTCCATCATGGTCAGGAGCGTACCGCAGGCCCGGCGGGTGCCCGGTGCCTGTAGGATGCGCATGGCGTCCCTTATTTCGTGGGCCAGTTGTTCAGGCGAGAGCTCCCCGGCGTCGAAGCGGGCCATGAGCTCGCCGACCCTGGCGTTGTAGCGGGCAAGCCCCACGGAAAGCTGCGTGCCGAGGCCGTTGGGCAGGATCGAAGCCTCGTGGAACAGGGAGGGATCCACAAGCGGCAGGATCGCGCGTATGGCGGATCTGACGCCCGCTTTGGGGTCGGCGGCGGCAAGGGCGTCCAGCCGCTCGGCGGAGCGGGCAAGCATGGCCTCGGCGGGGGCGAACAGGGAGCGGTCGGGGATGAGGACCGGGCCGCTGTCGGGGGCGGGGGCCGGATCGCCGTCCGGGAGGGGGCCGCCCTCAGGGGCCACGCCTCCGTCAGGAAGATGGGCCGGATCGCCTTCCGGGGCCACGCCTCCGTCGGGAGTGGGGGCGCCTTCCGGGGCTATCCCTTCGTCGGGGGCGGCATCGGGGTTGATGGCCGCGTCGATGCGCCCGCGCAGGGTTTCGAGATCGTCGCGCAAACGGGCTATCGTATCTTGAAATACATCAAGCGGCATCTGCCCCTTGCGGGCTTCCAGCGCGTCGATTTTTCCGAAAAGCCGCGCCGCATCAGCCCTGAACGCCCCGGCGACGCCGCCGCTGCCGTGCATGAAGTGCGCCATGTCCTGCATGGCTTTCCCCGCCGTGGGCGCCTGGGGCTCCGCGACGCCGGGGGCCACCTCCTGCTGCCGGTTGGCGGGCATAGCCATGAGCTGCATGGTGGCCGCAAAATTCAGCGCCTCTGAAGCCCGGAACTGGGTGGCCTGCGCCAGCGAGTCAAGCAGGGCGGCCCGAACACCGCTGGCCTTTTGGAATGCGGCAATCTGGGAATACAGCTTGTTCTGCGCATCGACGAAGCCTTTCAGCGCCTTGAACGCGGCATCGGGAAGCGGGTTGCCGCGGAAGTCCCCGATGGGGATGCCGCGCAGCTTCGCCGCCGCCGCGTCGCAGGCTTTGGCGGCATCCAGCATGGCGGAGTGGATGCTGAAGCCGCCGTGAAAGAGCTTGGGGCGGGGGATTTCGGCTTTCAGGGCTTCGTACAGATCCCCGCCGATGCCCCGCAGCCCGCCGGAGCGGTCAAGGGCCGTGTCCAGCATCCGGCGCAGCCGCGGCTCGGCCTGGACGAGATCCGCACCGGGCGGGTTTCCGGGGGCCGGGGCCTCGTCCCGTGTGGCGTTGGGGGCGACTGGGTTTTGCCGCCCGGCGTCTTCGACGTCCGCATGGGGATCGATGCCGAGGGGCGTGCCGGGCGTCGTGGAGAAAATCGTGGAGCTCATAGGTGGCCTCCGTGCGCTAGACGCGCATCCAGTTGACGTTGGGGATGCCGACAGGCCCGGAATCGAAGCCCTGCATCAGATCCAGCAGGGCATCCAGCCCTTCGCCCTGCTGCCGTACCTCGCCCTCCGGGGTGTCCAAGCGCCACGCGCAGCGCTCGGCGTCAAGGACGACGCTCAGCACGCCCGACCGGGGCAGGCAGGCTTGGCAGACCTCGATAAAACGGCATGCCGCCTCAAGGGACAGGCGTTCCGCTTCGGGGTCGCCCCACGCGCCCCCCCACGGGAGCGACAGCCCAAGACGCAGGCGTCCCGCATCCAGCAGGTAGCGGAACTGCCAACTTTGGAGCCCCCTGCCCACAAGCCCGCAGCCGAGATAGCGGACGGGGCCTTCCCCGATGCCCTGCGGCGCTCCGGGGCCGCCAAACAAGGCGTCCAGCTCCTCAAGGTAAAGCCCGGCAAGCTCGGAGAACTCCCGCCCGTCCGTGGCGAAAAACCATTCGTCGATCTGTTCCAGTTCATTGACGGCCTCCAGAGGCAGGGGGGGCAACGGCAGGCCGTTGTCTTCAAGCATCCCCGCAAACCCTTCCGGCAGCCGCAATTCCCGTACGGTCGCATCCATTGTCCGACTCCTTCGTCATGCCGCAAAACGGCGGGACATGCCGCACGGGGCCGCCAACGGCGTTGCCGGTTTCCCCGCGCGGGCGCTTCATGCAAAAGGCCCAAGCAAAATCCGTGCTCAGAGAAGTCATAACCAGCAGGGGCTGTTCCCGCAACACCTTCCCCGGATGCCGTGGCCCCGCCACGGGGCGGCGGGATCCGCGCCTGCTTCGGCACGTTCTCCGGATGCGTGGGATTCCTCATAGACAATTGCTACATCTATGGAAAGGGTATGTTCCCCGGACGCAGGGAATTCCCTGTTCTACCTCGTCTTCCCCAAAGTCACGGCGAGTATGTTCCCCGGACAATGATGCACGCCGCGTCTCCGCCACCGGCATTTTCCCCGGATACGGGGGATTTCCTGATCAGCTTGGTGATCTGTCCGACGGTATCTCGTACTTCCCCGGATATACCCTGCTGTCCGTGTCCTATGCAGAGGCAGCCTCCGTACCTTCCCCATATCCGGGCGCTGTTCTGCGTGGGGGCGTTCGGGGTGCAGATACTGGCGATGGGCGCCATCCTCCAGACCGCCACGGGCATCAGCCTCATCCCCGCCGCGCTGATTGCCTCGATCGTGACGCTGGCCTACACATGGTCGGGCGGCATCCTCGCCGTAACCCTTACCGACGCCGTGCAGTACGTCATCATCGTCATCGGGGTTACGCTCTGCGGCTATCTCGCCATCGATCACCTCGGCGGGTTCGACGCCATGATTCGATCCTCTACTCCAACCCGCGCTTTGAGTCGAACATGAAGCCCATGGCCAACTGGTCCCTTGTCCAGTTCCTCGGCCTGTTCTTCAGCTTCCTGCTCGGCGAGTTCTGCGCGCCGTACTACATCCAGCGCCACGCCCCCACAAAGTCCGCCAAGGACAGCAAGAACGGGCTGCTCATTTTCGGCGTGCACTGGATTTTCTTTATGGCCACCACCGCCGCCATCGGCCTGGCGTCCATGGCGATCCAGCCCGACGTGAAGCCCGACCTCGCCTTCACCAACCTTATCCGCGACATCCTGCCCCCCGGCATCACCGGGCTCGTGTTCGGGGCGCTGCTCGCCGCCGTCATGTCCACCGGCGCGGCCATGATCAACACGGCCGCGGTCATCTACTCCCGCGACATCTATAACAAGTTCATCAACGCCGCCGCTACGCAGGCCGAGCTCCTGCGCCAGTCCCGCCTGTCCACCCTGCTTGTGGGCGGCATCTCCATCGGCGTGGCCATCGTCTTCCAGGACGTGTTCGGGCTGATGATCTACCTATTCAAGCTGTGGCCTTCCGCCATCCTGCCGCCTTTGATGTGCGGCCTGCTCTGGGGCAAGATCTCCCCCTACGTGGGCGCCCCGCAGTCATCGCCGGCGGCCTGAGCTTCTTCCTCTGGAGCGACAATGTGCTTGGGGAGCCCTTCGGCATCCCCGCCAACTTCATAGGCATCGGCATGAACTGCCTCGTGCTGTTCTTCATCCATCAGAAGATGAAGAACCACAAGCCCGAAGGCCCCTTCCTCCCCGATCTCAACTAACCGCCGGAGGCGTCATCATGTGGCTTCAGTTGACGAAATACTTGTTCTATCTTTCCTTCTTCCTGAATATCGCCTGGACGTGTGGGTATTCTTCGGCATCATCCAGTGGCTCAGGGATCTGAACAGACAGTAGGCCCGCCCCGCCGGGAAAGGACCGCAGCGCATCCCCGCGGAAAAAGGGGGGAGATGGCTCTCCCCCCTTTTTCCATAACGTCCGGGCAGCCCTGCCGGGCCAGCCGTTTCCAACGGAAGGCTTATGCGGCCTTGCGGGACATCCTGAGGATCTGCCACAGGGAGAACACCGCCAGGCACAGGAAAAACAGGGCAATGGGCCGGGTCAGGAAAATGGAGTAGCCGCCGTCAGACAGGATGAGCGCCTGCCGCAGGCTCTGCTCAAGCTTGGGCGCAAGGACGAACCCGATGACCAGCGGAGCGATGGGGATGCCGAAGGTGTTCATGAACAGGCCGAACAGCCCCATGACCAGCATGAGCCAAATGTCGTTGACGCTAAGATTCGTTGAGAACGATCCAAGCACGCACAGGATCATGACCACGGGCATGATGCGCGCCTGCGGCAGGTTCGCCAGCACCCGGCAGGAACGGATGGCCCCGTACCCGATCAGCCAGAGCATGAGGACGGAGAGCAGCAGCATGGAAAAGATGGTGAACATGAACGCCCGGTGCTCCACGAAAATGCTCGGCCCGACGATGATGCCGTGCACGGTGAGCGCGCCCATGAGGATGGCGGTCACCACGTCGCCGGGAATGCCGAGGCTGAGCATGGGGATGAGCGCACCGCCGCACACCGCGTTGTTACCCGACTCCGCGGCGGCAACCCCCTCAAGGCTCCCCTTGCCGAACAGTTCCGGGTGCTTCGAGCGCCGCTTTGCCGCGCCGTAGCTCAGGTAGGCGGCGGTGGTAGAGCCCGTGCCCGGCAGCGCGCCGATGCTCACCCCGATAAGGCTGGACTGGACGAAAATGGGCAGGCTGGAAATGAACTCGCGTCGGTTCACGCGGTTGTCGTCCGGGCACGAGGGCGGCGGGAGCAGGGTTTCGGCCTGCATTTCCCCGACGCCGCGCATTTGCTGAAACACTTCGGAAATGGCGAACAGGCCAATGATCATGGGGATGATGGACAGCCCATCCTCAAAATAGAGCAGGGAAAAGGTGAACCGGATGTCCCCGGTGATGGTGTCGGTGCCGATGGTGGCGAGCATGAGTCCGAGACAGGCCGAGATGAAGCCTTTGAACAGCGACTCGCCGGACAGCCCGCCGATGACGGTCAGGGCGAAGAGCAGCAGGGCGAACAGTTCCGGCGGCCCGAACATAAGGGCTACGGACGCCAGCGGCTGGGCCACGGCCATCAGGATGAAAATGCTGAGGGCGTCGCCGAAGACCGAGGCGTACAGGGCCATGTACAACGCCTTCCCCGACTTCCCCTGCCGGGCCAGCGGGTAGCCGTCGAGGATGGTCGCTGCGGCCGCCGGGGTTCCGGGGGTGTTGATGAGGATGGCAGAGATGGAGCCGCCGTAGGTGCCGCCCTTATAAATGCCGAGCAGCAGCGAAATGGCTACGCTGGCGGGCAGGGTAAAGGTCAGGGGGATAGCCAGCGACATGGCCACTGCCGGGCCCAGCCCTGGGATGACGCCGATTACGCATCCGATCAGCACGCCTATGAAGGCGGCGGCGAAAACGGCGGGCTGCATGGCATGGAGCATCCCCATGCCCAAATCCATGAACCATTCGATCATGTTGTCCTCCTTGCCGGGCGCGGAAAACGAAAGAGGGTTTGCGGGGAGCCTTCCGGGGAGGCGAGGACTCGGCATAGAGCCCCGCCGCCCCGGCGGAAGGCCGGGACTTCCAGATACGGATGCCCCGTACGGGCCGCTCCCCTGCGCGGGTGCGGCTTCCATGATTTCAAAGAATTATTGTGGAGTGGAAGTTTTCCTTATAAGGGTACGGCGCCCGTCCAATCGGGGCCGTGGCTTCGCCGGGCTGTCGTTTTCTCAATATGGCTGCGGCTTCCGCCTTACAGGAGCCAACCGGAAGGGAAGTACACATCCATAACAAGGGTGAAAAAGACATAGAGGAATACGGCCCCGGCGATGCTGATCCCGGCTGTCAGCACTGGCCTGCCCGCTCCGCTGAGGCGCATGGCCAGCCACATGGCGGCGGCCGTCGAAACGATGAACCCCACATAGGTGAGGCCGAGCGTGTACCCGGCGACAAGGCAGGCATAGGCGGCGACGCGACGCCGGGCGGCAGGGTTCATCGGAGGCGTCTCGGCCCCCGCCGCCGGAAGGTTCCGCTTCCGGGCCAGCCACGACCGGACGGACAGCCCGGCCCCGGCCAGCATGAGCAGGACGGCGAGGATGGCGGGCAGCGTGCGCCCGCTCACGTTGTGGCCTTCGGAGTAATCCGAGACCTCATAGGGGATGCACAGGGCGTAGGCCAGGCCCACGGCAAGGGCCAGCAGCCCGACCACCAGATTCTTTTCATGGTACGTCATGGTTCGGCTCCGTGTGGCGGAACGCGGCGGGACAGAGGCCGCGTTCCGGTGAAGGGGCTACTCTATTGCGCCGCTCTTCTTGAGTTCCTGCATCAGGGCGATGTCGGAGCGGATGCGCTCGGCAAGCTGCCCGGCGTCGATGAAGTCCGGGGGGACCCGCAGGTTTTCGGCGACCGTGACATACTGGGGCGAGGCCACGGCCTTGCGCACGGCCTGCGCGAAACGCTCCACGGCTTCCTTGGGCGTGCCGACCGGGGCGTAGAGGCTGTATACATTGAGCAGGCTCCCAAGCCGGGGATACCCCTGTTCCTTGAAGCTCTTGGTTTCGGGATAGATGGCCTTGCAGTCGTCGTTGAACGAGGCCACGGGCAGAATATCGGGGTTGTAGTTGTCGGTGATGATGAGATCCACATGCCCCCCGCGCAGGGCCGTCACCTGTTCGGGGCCGCTGTTGAACGGAACGAACTTCAGGTCGATGCCAAGTTCGCGCATGACCATAACCGCCATGATCTCATGCAGCCCGCCCCGGCCGAGCAGGGCCACGGAAACCATGCCGGGCCGCGCCTTGGCAGCGGCGATCACGTCGTCGAGGGTCTTATAGGCGCCGTCCTTGTTCACGCCGAGCACATGCACGGGCAGGGCCACGGAACAGACGGGCGTCACCGCCCCGGCCTTAAAGCGCGTCTTCTGCATGAACGGGCGCATGGCGAAAATGGTCTGGTTGCCGATGAGCAAGGTGTAGCCGTCGGGCTTGCTTTGCAGCATCTTCATGGTGGCGACCATGCCCCCGGCCCCGGGCGTGGGCGTGACGATGATCTTGACGCCGAGCTCTTCTTCAAGGGCGGGCGCGAGCCCACGGGCCAGCATGTCGACGTTTCCGCCCGCCGTGTAGGGGACGAGGAGCGTGATCGGCTTTTCGGGGTACCCGGCGAAGGCTCCGCAGGGCATGAGGGCCAGACACAGGATCAACAGTTGCCAGAAACGCTTCATATCGTATCTCCTTACCGATGCTGAAAGCTCTTAGGCCGTGTCGTTAATTAGATATAATCTATTGAAATTATTTAATAATTTTTCAAACCGCAAAGATTATTTTAATAATTTCAAATAATTACATACAAAATAACGGTACGGCCTAAGGCCATGCAACTTGTGGATTCCGCCCCGGCGGGAGGCGTCCGGGCGGGGTACGCGTACCCTTGTTTTCCGCATGCCCCCGCCGGGGCGAAACATCAGGTCGTCTTGTAAGCCCCAAGCTTGGACAGCGACGTACTTGCCGGGCTGATGATTTCCGGGTCGGCCATGACGTTGATCAGCGCGACCGTATCGGCAGCAAAGGCAGCATCAAGCGCGGGCCGCAGTTCTTCCGGCTTGGTGACGAGGAAGCCCTTGCCGCCCATGCCTTCGATCATGGTATGGTAGGGTGTTGCGCCGAGCCACGCCACGAAGTCGAAAGGCCGCCCGAAGCGGAGCTGTTGGCTGTGCCGGATCATGCCCCAGCTTGCGTCGTTGCACACGACGATGACGAAACGCATCCCGTAGCGGATCGCCGTGTTGATCTCCATGAAGTTAAAGCCGAGGGAGCCGTCTCCGGTGAGCAGGGCCAGCCTGCTTTCGGGATGGAGCAGGCGGGCGGTGACGGTGTTGCAGATACCGCCGCCGATGCATCCGAACAGCCCGTGATCCAACAAACGGTAGGGCTTGCGCACCGTCCGGCCCAACTGAACCCACGTGTGCGTGTCGCCTCCGTCCGCGATGATGATGTCGTCCTCGCCGTTCAGGTAATTATCAAGCTCACGGACTAGCCGCTGAGGATGGATGGGTACGGCGTCGCTGGTGACGGCGGCCTTCCTTTCCTCCTCGTACCGCTCCTGTTCACCGCGCACAAAGGCAACCCACGGCTCATAACGCCGGGGATCGAGGGGGGATTTCGCGGCCAGCTCGTTCAGCTCCCGCACAAAACCACCCGCGTCGCTCACCACGGGAACCTGCACCTGCCGGTTCCGGCCCAGCTCCTCACCTTCGATGTCCACCTGAATGAGCACGGCGTCCTTATTGATGAGCGCGCCGAAAAATTCCACAAGGCTGATACGGTGCCCGAGGACGAGCACGGCGTCCGCTTCGAGATAGGCCTGTGTCGCCGCCCCGTTACGGCTCGGATGGGCGAGACCAAAGCACAGCGGGTGCTCGTCGGAGACGATGCCGCGCCCCATATTGCAGGTATACAGCGGGATGCCCGCCGCTTCGATGAAGTGTTGCAGATCCGGCCCGGCCTTGGCGAATCCTGCACCGCTTCCGGCGACGATGATGGGTTTACTGGCGCTGCGCAGGATTTCCAGCGTCTTTGCGGCGGCTTCGCGATCCACGGGCTGGGAGTGCACTTCCGTCTTGAAATACGGGGCTTCGCCGCCGGGGATCGCCGCGCCGAGCACGTCGCAGGGCAGCTCCAGAAACACCGGGCCGGGGCGCCCGGTATAGGCCGTCCGGTAGGCCATCTCCACATATTCGGCCACGCGGGAGGCCTGCGTGCAGACGAACGCCTTCTTGACCATGGGCGTGACCGCGGCGATCTGCGGGGCATCCTGAAGATCCAGCTTGTCCCGGTGCTCGATACCCGCGGCCCCGGCAATGACCAGCAGGGGCGTGTTGCAGAACAGCGCGTGCATGATCGGGGTCAGCGCGTTGGTGAATCCGGGCCCAGCCGTAAGCATGGCCACGCCGGGGCGTCCGGTCATACGACCGTAGGCGTCGGCCATGAACGTGGCCCCCTGCTCGTGCCGGGTACCGATGAGCTTGACCGGGCTCCCCTCAAGATGCATGTGGATGTGGTTCAGATGCCCTCCGGTCAGGGTGAAGACGTACTCCACGCCGAGATCGATGAGCGCCTTTGCCGCAGCTTCTCCGCCTGTCGAACATTTCATGTAGGGCTCCTGTTGCGCCGCCGCCCCACTCCAAGGGACGCAACGACAGACCACCGCTTGAAAGCGGCGTGCGCAGCAATCCGAAGAAAAGGCACAGCGGGTTGGTGTGTCCCCTGCCGGGCACGGGGCTTGAGCCCCTCCCGAAGAGGAAAAAGGAAACGGATATATGAATACGGGCGCTGGAGCGTCCCGATTACGGAGAGGGGTTACGAAAGAAAGAACCACCGAGGAAAACGGAAAAAAACGCCTCTGGAAAGAGCATCCGAAAGTTTGGCTAGAGCTCGGTGATCTGGCCCCCGGTCACGTTCAGCGCCTGCCCGGTCATGTACGCGGAAGCGTCTGAAACGAGGAACGCGGCGGCAAGGCCCACATCGCGGGGCGTGCCGATCCGTCCGAGCGGGACGGTGGCAATGGCCCGCCGCATGGTTTCCTCGGGCGCGCAGCCTTCGGCGGCGGCTTCACGGGCGTACCGCTTCACGTTCATATCCGTAAGGATCTGGCCGGGGCAGAGGGCGTTGGCCCGGATGCCTTCAGCCGCGTACTCGACGGCGAGGCACTTGGTAAACATGATGAGCCCGGCCTTGCTGACCGAATAGGCGCTGCATGTGGGCAGGGGGCGCTTTCCGGCCCGCGAAGCCACGTTGACCACTGTGCCCCCCCGCTCCATGAACGGCAGCAGTGCCTTCGTGAGCAGAAAGGGGCCCATGAGGTTGACGTCAAGCACAGACTTCCACAGCCCGGCGTCGTACTCCCCGATCCTGCTGGCCCCCCTGTTGATGCCCGCGTTATTGATAAGGGCGCGCAGGGACGGGGCAAAGGCCCGGATGTTTTCCACCGCCGCCCGGATGCTCTCCGCATCGGAAACATCAAGCGTGATCGGTTCGGCCCTGACGCCGTAATCCCGCCGCAGCGCCGCGCAGTTTTCCTCAAGCGGCCCGCCTTGCGCGGCCAGGTCGCCGAGGAGTACGTCCATGCCGTTGGCGGCAAGCTGTTCCGCAATCCCGAATCCAATACCCGTCGCAAGTGCGGCCCCGGTGACGAACGCCGCTTTTCCCTTGAGTTCAGAATACATGGCAAACCCCGTGTTATGCGGAGGCGTTTTTCCCGTACCCCAGCCACTGCGAAATCTCTTCGGCGGTGCGCAGTAGAACACCAGCATAATCTTCAATATCGCAGGGAATCGTACTGGCTACGGCGGACAGGCTCAGGGCCGCTACGCATTCGCCGGTATAGTCGTAAATCGGTGCGCCGATCCCGGACACGCCGACAAGGTATTCGCCAACGGAACGGGCATACCCACGCTTGCGGGTACACTCCAGCTCCTCAAGGAAGGCTTCACGCGTTTTCAGGGAAAGATCCGTACGGGGAGTCAACGGGCGTCTGAGGAACAACTCCTCAATCTGCTGCTCCGAGTAGGTGGAGAGGATGGCCCGCCCGCCGGTCCCGTAGTAAATATCCCCGATGTACCCGATGTCGTTGACCGGAGCGATGGGGCCGGGAGCGCGGTGCAGGTAGACGAGCTCGAAATTGTTGACGGTGGAGAGGTAGACGCTGCATTGGGTGAGGTCGCGCAGCTCGCGCATGAACCGGGCGGCCTGAAAGACGATGCCCCGGCGGACGACCTTGCCCGCGAGGCAGATCATGGACATGCCCACGGCATACGTGCCCTGCCCCTCTGAGCGGACATACCCTTCGGCCTCAAGCGCCATGAGGATGCGGTGGGCGCTGCTTTTGGGCAGGCCGGACGCCTCGGCGATCTCCGCAAGGCACATGGGTGCATCCTTCCGGGTCAGGATCTCCAGAAGCTGCATGGCACGGGTCAGAACTTGGATGGAAGCCGACATGCTGTCCTCTCTTTCATTCCGTGTTACGGAATGCTATTCCGTTTAACGAAATCGTAAGCTCACATTATTTTGTTGTCCTTTTTCTGTCAAGCGATTTTCCCGCCGGAGAGCGCCTGCAGCGAAAAAGGGTTGCCCACAGCGGGCTGATTGAGGGACGGCCCCCGTTTCTGGCTTTCCCCAGTTTGGACAGCTGCGGAACAAGGCGGAGGCATTGCCGAAATAAGCCGAACTCCACTCCCTTTTCAAGGAACATCACGTCAGGCCGCCTTGCGGGGCGGGTTCCTCCGTAACAGCAGACGGTCCGCCCCATTCCTCCCCCAACCGTGTATCCGTCCGGCGGTCAGCCGGAGAAAGAGCCTTTCATGGAACTGGAGAGCGCGACCGGGAAACTCAATCTCTACTTTAACGGGCGCCAGCCGGAGATCATGGGCATGATCGAACGGGTGGTAAACATGGATTCCTTTCCCGAAGACAGAGAGGACGTGAATAAGGTCGGGGAAACCGTTTCCGGCTGGACGCGGGAGGCGGGATTCCATACGGAAAAGATCGCCAAGCCCGCCATCGACCCCGACGAGAGCTGGATGAAGAAGCTCGGCAGCGTGTTTTCCGCCCGTACCCACGAACGGGCAGCCGGGCCGGGCATCGTTTTTCTAGGACACATGGGTACGGTATTCCCCACCGGAACGGCGGCCCGCCCCTTCCGGGTGGAGGGGCCGCGCCTACGGCCCCAGCGTGGCCGACATAAAGGCCGGGGCGGTCACCAACATGTTCGCCGCCCGTGCCTCGAAGGAGCTCGGGCCCATCGACGTTCCCATGACACTCATGTTCTCGCCCTACAAGGTGCTTTTCTCATAAGGATCGTAGTCCTTGCCCGGAACGCAGGCTTCCTGCGAGTAGAATTTGTACGGCATGGCCACCGTTTCCCGCATGAAGTCGCGGGCGGCGCACTGTTCCGGGAAGTCCTTGACAATGGTCGCCGCGTGTTCGCGGGCACAGGACGATGAACGCGAAGGAAACCTTGTTGTTGATGGTACAGCTGGCATCGTAGTCGGCAAGGCAGGATGCGAGTCCGGAAGTCGAGCCGAGCAGTCCGGTGGACAGGGTGGTCAGGAGGTACTGGCCGGTCTTGCTGTCATGGTCGATGTCGGCGTTGCCGAAATAGGCGTTGAAATGCCTCACAATGCTACCGCTCGCCTTGAAGCCCGCTTCTTCGATGTAGGCCGTCTTCCACGAGTTTTCCCTTGGTGTTTTCCGTGAATACCATGGCCACAAGGTCGGCCGAGGAGCCGAGCGTGCTCTTGTTGAGGTTCGGGGGTACGGAGCCTCCCTCCACGCCGCCGACGAGGTTGACGAAATAGCCGAGGGCTTTGGTCACCGGGGTTTCACTCCGGCTGTACCGGTGCCGGGGTTGAGCTTCAGCTTGTCAATGATAGGTCCGCTGATGAAGAACACGGGTACGGTGGCGGCGGTGATGGTCGGGCCGTATGATCTTTCCGTGGCGCTGGGCGCTCCGGCGCGGTTCGCCACTCCGCGGTTCACCGAAGCTCTCAGCCGGGTGATTGCCGCTTGCCGGGCTTCCGGCAAACTGGCGTTCATCTACGCGAATACCATGCCGGAAGCCCGGGCGTACTTCGCACAAGGCTATCAGGGCGCGGCCATAGGCACGGATACGGCCTTTCTGGTCAAGGCCATTCAGGGCATGTTGCAGGCGTAATGTTCCGAAAAGCCCCGTCCGGGAAGGGCGGGACAGGCCCGGCTCATGCGCGGCAACCGCCCGTGGCCGCGCCCGGGAACGGCCTGCCTCCGCGCTGAAGCGCACCTGAAAAGAGATTGCACCGTCAGCCCCGCACCCTGCCCTCTCCGTGCGATCCTGCTGGATTGCCGGGCGGTGGCGCGATCAGCGGAGGCCGTATTGGTATTTGACGTGCAGAATGACGGGGATGGGTTCCGTTCCGATGATGGCGGGGCGGCGGACTTTGCCGCTGGCGGCGAGGACGGCCCGGCGCGCCGAGGCGTCGAGCTGCGCCGATCCTGAGGATGCGCGGAGCACGGGATCGGTGAACGTCCCGTCGGGCCGGACGGTGAACATATATTCGGCAACGCCGATGAGCCCGGTTTCGCCGCCGTCCAGACGCCGGGCGTGCACGGCCTCGTCGATGTCGTCGAGGTAGCGCAGGAAGGCCTGCCGCTTGCGGTCGGCGGCATCGGCCTTGTCCATGTCGCGCGGGCTGGCGGCGGCTATGCCGATGCCCTTTTCCCGGCTCGTTGCCACTGCCGGGGACGCCATGTCCATCTGGACAACGGTGGTGAAGGACGGCTCGGGCTTGGGCGGCCTCGGGGTGATCAGCAGCGCGAAATGCGCGAACAGGGACACGACGATCCCGGCGGTGAGGCATTCCTTTTCCGTCATGGGCGCCCCGCCTCGTCGGGCTGAGCCGTGGCGATGAGCAGCTTTTCCCCGCCCTGCATCCGCACCTCGTCCACAATGAAGACCAGCGCCTCCACCGGCGCGTCGGGCGCGGCCTTGAGCACAAGCTGTCCGGGGCGCGCCCGGAAGTCCCGCACGAGGCTTTGCAGCTTCGCGCGGATGTCGGCGCGGGCCACGGGTATGCCCTCGCACAGGAACGAGCCGTCCCTGAGCAGCCGGATTTCCACCACGCGCCCGGAAAGCGCCTGCCCGCTGTGCGCCGGAGGCAGGTCGAGGTCGATGCCCCGCACCGCGAACGACGCGGCGAGGATGAAGAAAATCAAAAGGATGAAGACCATATCGATGAGCGGCGTGAGATCCGGCTCGTCGTCCCGCGCCGCCTTGGGCCGCAGGTTCAGCATGATCGCCCTCCGTCCGGCAGCCTTTCCCCGGCGTTATCCCGGCATTGCGGGGCTTCCCGGCCCTCCGGAGCGCTGCCGCGAGGTTCCGGCGATTCCGGGCAAGAGTCCCCTTCCGCAGTGCCGCCCCCACGGGGAATGTCTCCGAGCTGAAGCGGTTCCGCCCCGGCCCGAACGGTGATGCCCGGTCCGCCGTCGGCCAGCAGAGCCGCGTTTCCGGCCTTGTTCAGGGCGTCGGCCACGCGGCGCACCTTGCCTTGAAAGCAGGACAGGAAAAACAGCGCGGGAATGGCGATGCACAGCCCCGCCGCCGTGGTCAGCAGGGCCTGCCAGATCCCCCCGGCGAGCAGGGACATGTCCACGCCCGAGCGGGCCTCGGCAATGCGCGAGAAGGTCGTGATCATCCCGAGGATGGTCCCGAGCAGCCCCATGAGCGGGGCCAGCCGCGCCAGCACGGACAGCAGGGAAAGCCGCGTTTCCAGCCGTTCCAGCACCGTCTCCCCGGCGAGGCGCAAGGCGGCTTCACGGTTCGGAAGGGGCGAGCCCAGGAGCGCCGCGAAGTCCCGCAGGGAGGGGACGGCCTCCAGCCGGGCCGCCAGAGGCCGCACGTCGCCCGTGCGCATCGCCTCCAGCACGAGGCCGGGAAAACGGGAGTCCGGGAACGGACATCCCATGAACACCAGCGCCCGCTCGACGACAATCGCCAGCGCCGCCACCGAGACGGCCAACAGCGGCCACATCATCCAGCCGCCCAGTTCGATCAGCCCCACAAGCTCCTCCTTTACGAAGACGGCGCTTCCGGCAGGGAAATATCCGTGCCGATGAACACCAGATAGCGCTCCTCGCCTTCCGGGGCAGGCTCGAAGCCCAGCCGTCCGGCGGCGTACTGCACCGTCGCGGGCACCGTCACGCCGCCGTCCAGCCGCAGATCCACGACGCCCTTGGCCCGGCACAGCCCCGGCCCGGCGCTGTCCAGCAACGCCAGGAGCGCGGCCTCGTCCAGCGGGGCGGACAGGCGGAGCGCAGCCGAGACAAACCCCTCATCCGCGTGGGTCACCGTTTCGCCGAAACACGGCAGGGCTGGCCGATGCGACGGCAGCGGCGTGCCCCGGCGATCCGCCCAGTCCGCATAGAAGGCGTCCAGCTCCGCGAAGGCGATGGCCCCGTGGCGCGCGGGCAGGATCAGCGCCTGACGGTTCAGCGCCCGCAGCCGTTCCGCCAACGCCTCTAGCGCGGCGGGCTCCACGGTGTCGGCCTTGTTCAGGACGATCACGTCCGCCCGCGCCGCCTGCGCCCGGCGGATGCCCGCAATGTCCCCTTCCGAACGGCACAGATCAAGGGCGTCCGCCACCGTGATCACAAGGCCGGGCTGCACGATGTCGCGCAGCTCGGACAGCGCGTCCATGACGTTGGCGGGGTTCGCCAGCCCCGTAGTTTCCAATATGAACTGCTCGGCGGGCATGTCCCCGATGAGCCGCAGCAGCCCCGGACGCAGGCTGTCCGCCAGCGAACAGCACACGCACCCCTCATCAAGCGCCTCCACCTGGGTTTCGCCGCGCAGAAGCGCCGCGTCAAGGCCGATTTCTCCGAATTCATTTTGGATGACGCCCGTATAGCGCTCACGCCCGTGCAGGAAATCCAGCCATTGCCGCAGGAATGTGGTTTTGCCCGAGCCGAGAAAACCGGTGAGGATGTGCAGCACGGGCAGGCCGGATTCCTCCTCAAGCGGCTTGTGGCGCAGGGGCAGACGGGCGAGGGGACGCCCTTGGGCTCCGGCGCTGCCGAACGCCGCCGTGAGCCGGAGTTCCCGCCCTGTCCCGCCGGGGATGTGCCGGATGTTCCCGGCGGCGTCGAAACCGGGGATCGGGGCCGCCTCGCCGTCCAACGACACGCGGGCGGGGTCCCCAAGCAGGCTTTCAGCCGTGGCCGACAAGGCCGCGAACGGGCGCAGGAGCAGCCGGAAGGCGGGCACGTCCGTTTCCCAGCCGCCCGGCTCCACGAGCCAGCGCTGCCCGCCGGGAGAAGTCGCCACACCGTCCAGCGCCGCCATGCGCAGGCGGGCCGGGGCGGACAGGGTCAGGGACAGCCCGGAGCCGTCGACGGCGGCCCGCAGCGAAACCGTGCCGATCCGGAATGGGGAGAGCGTTTCGGCGTGCTCCGAAAGCGCCCGGATGCGGTCGCCGTAGCCGGGGTCCACGGCAAGGCGCAGGGCTTCCAGCGGAAAAACCTCAAGGAGGGGATCGTCAGGGAGCGGGAAGGCGTAGGCCGCGAACGTGCCGCGCAGTGCGCCTCCGTCCGCGTCCTCGCCGAAGAAGACGAGCCCGAACACGAGCCCGCTCCCGGCCACGCGGCAGGTCCACGCGGGCAGCAGAGAACCGGAGGGACGCACCCCCCGCCAGCCCAGCGCGCGGGCGCGGCGGCGATCCAGATGGATGGCGGCGATGAGGGCCCCCATGAGCGTGGCGCACTCGGACCCGCCGCAGGGGTCGAGGGGCCGGGGAAGGAGTGTTTCAAGTCGCATCGCGGGCTCCGGGGCCGGGACGGAGCCCGTCCCGTGGGACACGGCCCCGCCCCGTCATGGTCTAAGCCGTTCCGTTTTGAAACGGCATTCTTTCAAAAGCGATCCACGCCAAAAAGCGGCGGATGAAACAGGCAACAACCAGACACAAACCGAATGGGAAAACGAAACAGGAACACCATTTCAGCAAGTAAAAACGCACGCGAACAGAGAGCCGGTACACAAAAAACCTTGGGAAATGGAGGGACGAGCTCCGCGCCGGCGGGTTTGGGGAAGGGAGGGAAAAGCGCGGCCCTTTCAGAGACGGTTTCCCTCCCTTCCCCAATACTTTCTCATCTTAGGCGGGGAACTTGATGACGTCGCCGTTGCCGAGGTAGTTGGTGGTCTTGGAGCGGAACCGGGCCGTGCCCTTCACCACCGGATAGCCCGCGTCCACGAACTTCTGGGCGGTGATGAGGCCCGTGCAGTGGTTGCAGCCGACCTGCTGGAGGTTCCACTTCTTGAGCCCGATGACGAGGTCGTCGTACTTCGGGTCCCAGTCGTCGAAGGGCGAGATATGCAGCCCGCCGTACAGGCCGTAGAACTGATCCTTCTCGTAGGCAAGCTCCTTGTAGGCCGTGTCCGCGAAGAGGATGATCCCCTGATGGCAGCAGCCGGTGATGCTCACCAAGCCCACATCCTTGACGTTGCAGTACAGCGACATCTCGCCGAACACCTTGAAGATGATCGGGCAGTCGAACTGATAGAGCGCCACGCCGGGCTGGAGCGTGTGCAGGCCCTTCGGCACTTCCGTCCACTTGCCCACATGCCCGCAGGCCTTCAGGTATTCCTTGCCCGCCGGGTAGAAGGTGTTGGGCGTGTAGACGTGGATGTTGGGATTGTACTTGGTGACCACGGGGAAGCCCCAGTAGTGGTCCATGTGCTCATGGGTCTGGATGAAGGCGTCGATCTTGTTGTCGGCAAGCATGACGTCGATGCCCTCGCGCTTGAAGCACGTGTCCATCCAGTCGTAATTCCACCCGGTATCGAACAGGTAACGGGTTGTCTCGCCTTCCATGCTCTCGATCTCGACGAGGCAGGAGTAGCCGCCCGCGTTGTCGGCATGGACGCAGTTTTCCTTGGCGATGGCCCACGCCTCGTCGATCTTGTGCGGCAGCAGGTGCTTGATCCGCTTGAGGCCCTCCTCGAACGTCCCCTTGCCCACGCCCTTGCCGTTGCCGAAGGGCGCCCAGTTGAAGGTGTACTGGTCCACGAGCAGCCCGCCCGCGCCGGTCACGTCGTTCATAAAGATGCCGTTGTCGAACCAGCTCGTCTCGGAGATATTGGTGACCTTGACCGACTTGCACACCCCGATGTCCGCCGTGCCGCGCTTCACTTCGGGAAGGAAGGCCCTGCGGAGCGGCGAATACGAGTACAGCCCCATGGAGCCGAGCACGCCCGCGCCCACGCCGAGCGCGGCGCCCTTCATGAATTCGCGTCTGTCCATTTCGTCCCTCCTATTGAACCAGAGTGAAAGTTGCGCTCGCCAGAGGCAGCAGGGCCACGATGGCGAAGTAGGCGATCACGCCCACGACGAGGCCGATGATCACGCCGGGCAGCATGGCGGGGTTCCATGCGGCGTTGGCGGCCAGATGGCGCTCCTCGGCGGCGAATTCCTCGGCGGTCTTGAATTCACGCCGCCAGCCCGGCCAGCCGTCCATGAACCACCAGTTGATCAGCCAGATGTTGATCAGCCAGATCATGGGGATCATGGGGAACTGCTGCGGGTGGGAGAAACCCTTCTGGGTGCCGAGCACGAAATGGGCATACTTGTAGTAGAGGCAGTAGATCGCGATGCCGCCGAGCGTCACCAGCAGGGAACGGACGAGCACGTTGATCGGCGTGCTGAAGCGGTTGGGCCAGTTGCCGCAGTAGAACTGGAGGAACAGGGCCGGGACGAGGAAGAAGATAGCCGTCTCGCCCACATGCAGCCAGCGCCAGTCGGGGGCCGCGTCGCGGCGGTGTCCGCGGATGGCGTCGCCCCAAACGAGTTCCTGCATGTACCAGAAGAACAAGCACAGCGCCCACGAGATGGCGATGATCCCGAAGAACAGGGCCAGACGGCGCAGCCACGGGGTCTTGATCATTGTAAACGGGAAACGCTCCCAGATGCCTTCCATGAACCACACCACCACGGTGCAGCACATGATCCACGCCACATGGAAGTTGGCGGACACGGTTTCCGCGAAATGCTCCCAATACGGCGGGCAGATGGCGGTGAAATACTGCCACGGGTAATACAGGATGCCCATGTGGTTGTGCATGGTCATAAAATAGATGAGCAGGCTGAGGCAGAACGTGCCGAGCCAGATGCTGAACCCGCGCACGGGCTGGGAAAGCCCCGCCCACGGCTGGCCCTCAAGCGCCACGAGCCACGCCGGGCTGATCCACGAGGCGATGACCGCGAACATCATGCAGGCCTGAGCCGCGTATTCCGTCGAGTAGAAATCGGTGAGGCCGAGCTTCTGGAGCTGCGCCGGGTTGAAATAGGCGAAGGCGAAGTTGCCGAGCACGCCCTCGAAGAAGCCGTGAATCATGGCGATCATGATGCCAACGGACACCAGCGCCAGCACAAGCCCCTTCTGGAGCGGGTGGGCGCTGCGTACCCAGTCGCGCCGGAACGGCCAGAAGTCGAAAATGTAGGCCATCCAGATCAGGATGATCAGCCACCAGCGGCAATAGTTGTAGCCGACATAGGGCGTGTAGAAACGCATGATCCCGCGCGGATCCTGAAACACCCACCACGTCACGGCGAAAATCAGCAGGGTGAACGCCATGTTCGCCAACATGGGCCACGGGCCGCTCCACCGCTTGATGAGCTTGCGCTCCTCAAGATAGGGAATCTGTTGCTGTCCTGACATCGTTATCCTCCTCGGATGCATGACTTGCGCCCCGCCCTTGCGGAGCTCCCTTATCCGGTCCGCCCGGCCCCTTCCGGAGCGCGGGCATACATGGCGCGCATAACCGCCGAGGCAAGTTCCCCGGCTCCTGTCCGATCCGGGTCCAGCCCGAGGCGCTCGGCCTCGGCCCGCAGCATCGCCGGGCTAAATTCCGGGGGCAGGGACGCTTCCGGGGGAAACCCTCCCGGCACGTCACGCTCCCCGGCATCCTCCTCGGAGAACCGGAACCTGAGAAAGGCACGGCGGCTCATACGGCTCATCGCGCCTCCTGCAAGGCCAGCAGGATGGAGGCATACCCCTCCACGGCCTTGGAGGCGGCATCGGCGTCGGCGTGGCGCAGGGCGCTCAACAGCCGCGCCAGCTGCGCGAACACGTTCTCGCACTGAGGCAGCGTACACTCCTGCAGCAGCCGCGCCAGCGCCAGCCCATCAGGCAGCACGCGGCTGGCCGCGTCTTCGAGGCGCGGATTGCCCAATACTCGGATCAATATGGAAAAAAAGCGGATCTGCGCTTGGATAAAGGTCTTCATGTCTCCGTTGCGGAGCGAGGCTCCGGCGGAGGGGAGCAAACGCTCCAGTTCGAGAATCACGGACGGGGACACGGCGGGCAGGGATGCGGCCACCAGAGACGGCATGAGGATGCGGAACGCGGCGAGATAATCCGCGAACGTCCCGGCGGCATGGCGCGCATCGCCCGGCAGGGCCCGGACCACGGTCCCGCTGCCGCGCCGCGTTTCAAGGATGCCCCGGCCCGCCAGCGCCCGCAGCGCCGCGCGCACCGTGGCCCGGTTCACGCCGAAAGCCTCGGCGAGGCCGCGCTCGGACGGGAGGCGCTCAAACACCCCCCAGCGGCCTTCCAAGAGAGCGCTTTCCAGCTGTCGTTCTATGCATTCCTGCTTGTCCATGCAGTCCTTGCCCGCTGTTATGGGAACGGCTATGGAATGATTCTCATGCTTTCAGCATACGGGCTCCCGGCAAATCCGATCAACCCTTTTTTCAAAATTACGCTACATGTATATAACATATTGTTTTTACATGACTTCAACGGTAAAAGTGGTTGGACCAGATAGCCGCTGAAAAACAAAAAGGACGGCTATATGACCACTTTTACTTACCGGAAGGCTTTTTTTCGGGCTCCAAAAGCCCCTTTTTCCGGGTACACCTTCAATTGGATGAACCAATAGTATCCGGCCTCCTTTTTCTCCCCTCTTCCTTCCCCACCGGCAGCCCCGCCGGGAAGCCCGGCGCCCCGATCCTCCCTCGGCCCACTCTTGCCTTTCTTTAGAAATCCATCACAATGCCCCAAACACTGGAGCTTCGCATGCAGCAGTTTTCCCCGTGGATCGCCGGATTCCCCGGCCTGATCTGGAGCATCGACATCCCCCATTCCCGCCTCAAGGTCTTCAACCGCTGGAGCATCCCCGGCCTCGACGTGCCGCGCCTGCTCAAGGACGCCCGTTACCGGAAAAAAGCCGTGCGGCGCGAAGATTACGCCCTGCTCATGGAATTCTGGGACATGCTCACCGCCCGCCGCCCCGCCGCCGTCACCTTCCGGCTGACGAGCGGCAACGGGACGTACATCCTGCAAGGCTGGCCCGGCGAAAACGACACGCTCTATTACGGATTCCTCAAGGAAGCCTTCCTCCCGGCGGCGTATTCGGCGGACGGGCGGCCCGGAACCTGCCAGATGGACATCGGCGGCATCGGCTATCCCGTCTTCGCGCTCGACATCCCCACGCGCGGGCTGCTGATCATCAACGACGCGGCCCGCAGTCTGTTCGCGGCGGCATCCCGCGATCCCAACACCCTGAGCCTCGCCGATATCGCCCCCGGCGGGCTTGCCGAAAAGCTGCTTGAAGCCGGGAACAAAGCCCTTGCCAACGACGCGTGGGCGGGCACGCTCACGTTCAGCAACGCCCAGCGCGGCCTGTTCAGCGCCAAGGTACGCCTCACCCCCTGCGGCGGCGCGGGGGAAGGGCGGGTCGTGCGCGTGGCGCTCCTGAACATCCCCGAAAACCGGAAAAGCGCGGCCTGCCCGCCTTCCGGAGAAGACGCCCAAACCGCGCCCCGCCCGCTCCGCGAGGGGCTGGAAAACCTTTTCGCCCCCTACGCCGGAGAGCTGGACGGCCTCCTTTTTTCCGACATCCAGTCCCACAAGGGGCAGGTCGTCGTGTACGGCGCGGGCCCCGCCTTCCGCGAGCTGCGCTGGGGGGCGGAACACGCCTACGAGGGTACCATCGCACAGGACATCGAACGCTTCGGCCTGCGCTCGCTCACCGTGGAGGATACCTTGGACAGCATCAAGTCCATCGACTGGGTGCTGTTCGCCCCCCACGGCATCCGCTCCTATTTCGCCAAACCGTTCTATACGGAGCAGGGCCTGCACGCCGTCCTCATCCTCGCCAGCCTCCGGCCCGGCTCCTTCGGCGCGGACGCCGAAACCCGCTTCGCCAGCCTCATGGGGCCTTTTGAAAGGCTGATCGGCGCATGGCGCAAAGGCTGATGCCCTTAAAACAGCTTTGGTCGTGGGAGGCGGACGTGAAAAAGAAGGACTGCGATAGCCTCCCTGCGGGCAGGCATAATGACAAGTCCCACATACCGTTTCCACGATTCATATGATGGCTTCCCTGGGTGCAGGCATAATGAAGGGGAGCTTTCCTCGCAGAAGCTCCCCTGATGTGTTATCGTGCCTTTCGGATGGCGTCGTTGGCTTCCCTTACCAGCGGAGCGTGCCGCTGGCGGAGATCACCGCCGTTCCGCCGAGGCGCACGGCTTCGAGCTTCCCACCATCGGGGGCAAGGATCAGTTCCAGCTCTCCGGTTCCCGGCCGGTCGAGGATATGGCCCTGCTCAAGCCGGATGTGCGTCCCGGAACACAGCCCGTGCGCGTGCATGTAGGAAGCCATGCACCCGGCGGCCGATCCGGTGAAAGGATCTTCCCCGGCGTTGTCCGGATCGATAAGCCGGGCGTGCACATCCGTTTCAGGCTCCACACCTTCGGGGGCGAACACGTACGCCGCCGACACGCCGAGGGGTGCCAAAACAGCTTTGAGGGCGGACCTGTCTATATTGATCCGCCGGAGCGCCGCAAGCTCCCGGACGGGAACCATCAGGAAGCTGACACCCCCCCGCATGAGCTGGCACGGAAGCCCTTCCCGGAGATCGGAAGCCTGAAGCCCGAGCGCTTGGGCCGTTGTCCCGGCGTCGGCGCAGGTGTCTGGGACGGCGGGGGGCTGGGTCATGATCACCTTGTCGGGGCGGATGTCCACAGGCAGCACGCCGATGGCGAACTCGAACCGCGCGGTGCCCGGCTTGAGCACGCCCAGTTCCCGCAAAAGGTGCCCCGTGGCAATGGTAGGATGCCCCGCAAAGGGGATTTCCCCGCGCGGCATGAAATAGCGGACACGTACGTCCGCCTTGTCGGAGGCCAGCACGAACGCCGTTTCCGGGGCGTTGGTCTCGCGCGCGATGCGCAGCATGTCGGCGGGATCGATGCCGTCGGCGTCCGTCACCACGGCACAGGGGTTGCCGGTGAACGGCTCCGCAGTGAACGCATCCACGATGTGAAAGGTACAATTGGGCATAACATATTCCTTTAGGGGCAGCATGTTACGGTTTTTAATGGAGGGACGGGCGCGGCGGCAGGGGCTGCGCCGCACGTCAGGTTGGGTTGGAAGCTCCGCACGGGGACAAGCCTTCATCCGGGGCACAGGCGGAGCCAATTCAGGATGAAAAAGAGATGAACACGTTCAAACGCCCCCATCCGGGGCACGGACGGAACCAATCCCGTGGAAACAGGAGTGAACAAGGTATATGGCACAGCCCCAATCAGGGTATGGGCGAAGGCTGTGCCATAGAAAATGGTTGATGCTTTTTTCTTGAAGTTCCAAGGGAATGACCAACAAAATACCTTAGCTGTGGATTCCGCCAAAGGGGAAACGGGGAAAAAGGCTGTATTTTCACCATACTGTGGAGGTGAAACAACCACATGCCATGACAGAGCCTAGGCCGTGTCGCTAACTAGATATAATCTATTGAAATTATTCAACCATTTTTAAGCTATAAAAAATTATTTTAAATAATTTCAAATAGTTATATACAAAAGAGCACGGCCTAGGCGAAAACCCGGAAGCACCGCACCCGGAGGCAGCCCCCGCAGGGGAAGGCGCGGAAAAGGGCCCCACGCAGACGCCGGAAAGGGATGCATCGGGGATCAGGAGGGCCGCCCGCAGCGGTTCCAAAAACAATCGCTGCGGGCGGGAAGCCGAATGCGTTCGGGCGGGGGAGCTGCCGCGAACGGCCGTCATCCGGCAAAACCTTCGAGCTCCACTTCAACCACGGCGGCGGGGTTCGGAAGCGCGGCCACGCCGACACACGTGCAGGCCGGGGCGCAGGACAGCCCCGCGCCGCCTTCCCCAATACCGGGACCTTCAGGGAAGCCGGGGGGATCCCCTTCCTCCGGGGCGCGGCGGAAAACCCGCTCGAACGCCCGGTCGAACGCATCCTTCTGGCCCATGTCCGTGAGGAAGACGGTTATCTTCGCCACCTGTTCCGGGGCAAACCCGGCTTCGGCAAGGATCCCGCGGATATTCCCAAGCACGGTGAGGGACTGTTCATAGCAGCCGGGGTGGTCGATGCGCCCCGTTTCGGGGTTCTGGGCCACCTGCCCGGACAGGAAGAACCGGCCGTCCTTGAGGGTCATGCGCGAGAATGGGAGCCCTGCGGGGCCGCGCCCGATACGCGTAATCGTGCCCATATCAACCGCCGCCGCTGTAATAGGAGTCGGACGCGATGTAGGGCTCGCGCCAGTCCTTGTACCAGCCGAGGATCTTGCAGCCGTTGAAATCCAACAGTACCGTGTCGCGGGAGTACAGGATGGTTCCGCCGGGGCCCTGCACATGCGGGTTCAGCACCAGCACCATGCCCTCCTTGAGCTTGGTGGCATCGCCCGGCGCGATCCAAGGGGCCTCCTGCGAGGCGACGCCGATGCCGTGTCCCCAGTGGACGCCGGTGACGGGGGTGACGCCCGCCCGCTCCGCCGCGTCCAGCATGGCGGCGTAGAGATCCGCGCAGGTCGCGCCGGGCCGCACGGCGGCGAGGGCGGCCTTGCGCATGGCGACAAGCCCCTCATACGCTTTCGTCTGTTCCGGCAGAGGCCAGCCCATCGTCATCAGCCGCGAGCCGAACGCCCAATAGCCGTTCAGCGACGCCTGAAGGTCAAGGCGGTTCATTTCGTCGCGGGCCGTCTTCTTGCCCTGCCCTATACCGAACTTGGGCGACTCGGCCCAATAGTCTTTGGCATGGGCTCCGGTGGCGGACTGGGAAATCCCGTTGTAGCCGACGGCCTCAAAGCCCCGTTCAAGGGCGTGCATACGGATAAGCTCCGCCTGCCCCTTTTCCGCACGGGCGTCACAGGCGAGGCTGTGATGGGCGGCCCCCAGGATGGCATGGTCGGCGCGGTAGGCGAGATCCTCAAGGAAAGCCGCTTCCTCCGCGCTCTTGATCTGGCGTATGGCGCTGATCGCGGCGGAAATGTCCGTAAGCGCCCATTCGCCCAGGGCATCGCGCAGGACCACGCTGGCGCGGTTCATGTCCAGCCCTATGGAGGCCAGCCCCAGCGGGCGGAGGAAAGCCGCCAGTTCCGCAGCGGCGTGCGTGGCATCAAGGCTTCCCGGATAGGCGCGGACATCCGAAATGATCCCCCGTTCCCAGCTTCTGGCCCAGAGGGACGGGCTCAGGACGAGGGGGAGCCTGCCTTTGGCGAACAGGACGAATGCGAGGCCCGGATGCTCGTCCGTGAACGGAAGGTGCACCTGCGCCGCGTAACGCATGTTGTCCCCGCCGGTCAAAAGGAACGCATCGCAGCCCGAGCGCTCCAGTTCCGACTGGATCTTTTCAAGTACGGTCGTATTCAAGTTCTTCTCCTTGGCTCTGTCGGCAATGGCTTGCCGTTTCCCGGCATCAAAAGCCGGAAGCCGGCCATTCCCGCCCGGCTGGGCGGTCGTGTAGCGGTGCCTTTCCCTGTTGCGGGGAGGGCGGGGATGGCCGCTCGATCTTCCACGGGCGCGTGCTCCCTTAGTGGGCGCTGCGGAACCCTGTGATCATGTAGGGCATATCCCAGTTCCGATGCCAGCTCAGGAGGCGCGGCCCACCCTTTTCCACGGCATAGATGTCGATGGAGCGGAGGAGTTCCCCTTCCGGGCCCAGTGTCGCCACATCAAGGGCGATGACCATGTTCTCGCAGAGCACGGTCGGATCGTCGGCGGCGAGGTACGGCCCTTCGATCTCCCCGCGCCCGACGCCGTGGCCTATGCCGGAAGCGCTGGAAAGCGGGATGCCCCGCTTTGCGGCTTCCTTCACCACCGCGCCGTGGATATCCGAACAGGCAACGCCGGGGCGGAGCATGTCGAGCGCCAGCATCTTGAGGCTCAGGTTGTCGGCGCAGGCGCTGCGGACGCGCGGGTCCATGTCCTCGCCTATGTGGATCAGGCGCGCGGTAACGCCCCAGTATCCGCCGTGGCAGCAGGCATATTCGATCCGGCAGAGCCCTTCCGAGGGAAGGAATCCGCGCTGCGGCATGTAGTTGGCGCCGATGGCCTCCCCGGCCACCGCCGCCATGTTGCCGCTCATGCTTGTGCCGCCCTCATAGGCGTGGATGCGTACCCGCTCGATGAATTCGGGCACGGTGTAAAAGCCCTTGCGGTAGGCGCTGCCCGAATGCGCGCCCTCCATGTGGTTGATCGCGCCGATGATGCCGGTATCCACCTGACGGCAGGCCATTTCGATGCGGTCGATTTCCTCGGGGAGCTTCACAAGGCGCAGGCCGCGCAGCATGGGGCCCGCATCCTTGAACGAACAGCCGGGGAAGGCCGCGCGCAGGGCGTCGAATACGGAAGCGGCGGTCTGGCTGAAATCAACGCCGACCACGCCGTCCAGATCGGGGCGGCTTTCCTTGAGGCGACGGATAAGGCAATCCGCGCCCACGGCATCTTCCGCCACGGTCACGCAGACGGCGGAGGGCTCCTTGGCAAGCTGCGCTTCGGCGGGCTGGGCCAGATCGGGATACAGCCAGCAGGTGCAGGCCGCCTCGTCCGTTCCGGGCTCGAACAGGGCGAGGACGGCCCTGTCCGGGGTCTGTTTGACATAGGGGAGCATGGGGCCGGCAACGTACCCGAAATTTTCGGGATCGGCCAGCAGGAGGCTCCGCATACCCTGCTCCCGCATGGCTCCGGCGAGCCGGGATTGAATGGATGCTTGCATGTATACTCCTTGTGTTCACACAGTGTTGCCTGTTGAGCGGCGGTTGCCGCCCTTCACGAAAATCCCGCTGCCCCCGTCAACAGGCCTGGCGGACGGTGGACATGCGCGCCTCAAGATACCGGGAGAGCCGGGTCAGCGGCACGAGCAGGAGCAGGTAGCCGATGGTGGCGATGATCAGCGGCGTCGGGTTGGCCGTCCATGACTGCACCACAAGCGCCTCGCGCAGCAGTTCCGGGATGCCGACCACGGAACAGATGACGGTTTCCTTGAGCAGCGCCACGAACTGCCCGGTCAGCGGCGGCATGGCGGTCTTGAAGGCCTGGGGAAAGACGATGAGCCGGAAGGTCTTGAAGGTGCCGAGCCCGAGGGAGCGCGCCGCCTCAAGCTGCCCATGCCCCACGGCGCTGACGCCCGAACGCAGGATTTCGCTGAAAAACGCGCTGTGGTTCAGGGTGAGGGTCAGGATGCCGGATACCATCAGCGGCAGGTAGATGCCGATGAACGGCGCGCCGTAGTGGATAAGGGACACCAGCACGATGGTGGGCAGGGCACGGAACACATCCACGTACACCTTGACGAACCCGGTCATGACCTTGTTCTCGAAGAAGCGCACGAGGGTCAGGAAAACGCCGAGCCAGAAGGCGCACAGCGTGGCGATGATCCCCACCTCAAGCGTGGTCATGAACCCGCCCGCCAGTGCCTTCATCCCGCCTTCTCCGAGGATCTCGAAATTGAAGAACACATAGGCCAGCCGCGACCAGTCCGCGCCGGAATAACGGACGAAGAGCCAGCCCCAGAGCAGGAGGAGCCCCACGGCGGCGCAGGAGGAAAGCACACGCCCCAGATTCCTGTTGGACAGGAAGACGATGCCGCCGACGATGGAAAAGAGGGCATAGCCGAACAGCGAAAGGCTCCCCAGCGTGCTCATGCCGCCGCCCACGGGCGTCGCGCCGGGCAGGAGGAGCCCCCACGCGATCAGGACGGCAAGCCCGGACAGGGCGGCTTTCGGAGAATGGTACCAGGGGCCGGCGATACGTGCGCGGCGGCGCGGACGCGGAACCCCTCCGGCCTCTGCCGGATGCGGATCTCTGGACATGGCAGGCCTCACAGGATCTTGCTGAGAAAACTTCTGCAGCGTTCGTGCCGGGGGTTGGTGAAGACCTCTTGCGGCGATCCTTCCTCGATGATCACGCCGTCGGCCAGCACGAGCACCTTATCCGCCACTTCGCGGATAAAGGACATTTCATGGCTCACCACCACCATCGTCATGCCCTGTTTCGCCAGATCAATCATGACTTCAAGGACTTCCCCGATCATTTCCGGGTCAAGGGCACTGGTCGGCTCGTCGAAGAGCATGACTTCGGGACGCATGGCGAGCGCGCGGGCGATGGCCACGCGCTGCTGCTGCCCGCCCGAAAGCATGTCGGGGTAGGAGGCGTGCTTGTCGGCGAGCCCGACTCTGGAGAGCAGTTCCATTCCGTACGCTTCGGCCTCCTTATGGGAGAGGCCGCGCACGTTGACCGGAGCCAGCATGATGTTCTGGATGGCGGTCATGTGCGGGAACAGGTTGAACCCCTGAAACACCATGCCGATGTTCTCGCGCATCTTGTTGAGGTTCAGGTGGGGGTCGGTGATCTCCTGGGCGTTGATGAAAATCTCCCCGGAGCTGGCTTCCTCCAGTCTGTTCAGACATCGCAGGAACGTGCTCTTGCCCGATCCCGAGGGGCCGATGACCGCGCAGACCTCACCCTTGGCGACGGTGGTGCTGATGCCGCGCAGGACGTGGACATCCTTATAATGCTTATGCAGGTCGCAGACTTCGATCATGCACGATGCGGTGTTGTCCATCTCGCGAGTCTCCTTTCGAGCAACGTGCTTCCGTACATGAGCGGCAGAAGCAGTATCAGATACATGATGGTGATGGTGACGAGGGGGGTCGGGTTGGCCTTCCATTCCACGATTTCCATGGCCCGCTTGAGCAGTTCGGGCATACCCACCACGGAGACGAAGGCCGTGGCCTTGAGCAGCCCCACCAGATGCCCCGTGAGCGGCGGCAGCACCACGCGGATCGCAAGCGGCAGGATGACGAAGCGCATGGTCTGGATCACGCCGAGCCCGAGGGAACGGGCCGCCTCCACATGCCCCCGGCTCACGGATTCGATCCCGGCCCGGAAGTATTCGATCATGAAGGCCAGCGCGCTGAGGAAAAGCCCGCACACGCCCGCCGCAAAGGGCGTGCTGTTGATTTCAAGGAACGGCAGCGCATAGTAGATGAAGATGACCAGCACGAGGATGGGCAGCGAGCGGAACACATCCACGAACGCGTCGATGGCACAGTTGAAGATCGGGTTGTTCAGGGTGCGGATGATCGCGATGATCGGCGCGATGGTCACGGACAGCACGGCCGAACAGATAAAGATCAGCAGCGTATTCTCAAGCCCGCCGAGCAGGATGGGCCACGTTTCGACGATGAGTTCCCTGTTGAAGAACATCATGCCGAGCATATCCCACTGTGCCCCGGAGTACCGGTAAAACACCAGCCCGAGCAAGCCGAGAAAGCCGAGCGCGGCAGCCGTCCCCGCCGCCTGCGGGCGCCTTTTGTCCATTGTGGTCACAATCATGGGGACGGCGGCGAGCAGCATATACAGGCCCATGCCGAGCCAGCCGCCGATGCCGAGCGAGGTTCCCGCCGGTGGGAGAAGGCCCCACGCCGCCGCGATGAGGGCGGCCACCAGCCCCCACAGGAATCCGTCACGCTGATACCAGAGCCGTTGCCGCTTCTGCCGCGAGTGTCTGTTCTCTGCCTGCATTGCGTCCTCCGCCGGGAGGGGCGGCGCAGAAACGCCGCCCCAAAAAGGTTATTTCGGCTGCCAGGGGGTCGTGTACACGTGCACAGTGGAGGAATCGGGGCCGGGCTTCGCGCCGAGCCACTTTTCATACAGGGCGGCGAGCGTCCCGTCCCGCTTCATGCCGTTGAGGATCGTATTGTATTCGTCGCGAAGGGGATCGCCCTTGCGGAAGGCCACGCCCTGGACGAACACGTCGCCCACGGGGAAGGCCACGCCGAGCATGGGGTAATTCTTGATCTGATAGAGGGCGCGGGTCTGTTCGCGCAGGTAGGCGTCGAGCCGCTTGTTCATGAGATCCATGAGGATGTCGATGGAGCGGTCGTAGGTGCGGATGGTGTACGGGCCGTACTTTTCCTGATTGGCGTCAAGCCAGCGCTGTTCAGCGGTGCCCGCCTCGGCGCCCACGGTCTTGCCCTTGAGCTGTTCCGGGCTGGTGATGGCGTCGCTCTTCCGGGTCACGAAGGCGAGCTGTGCGTCAACCCACGGATCGGAAAAGTCCATCATGACAAGGCGTTCCTTGTTGATCCACGTATTCCCGGCGGCATCCCACTTTTTGGCCTGGAGCCCCGGGGCGAGCCCGGCGAAGGGGATGTTCGTCATCACGAGCTGTTTGCCCATGCGCTTGGCGACTTCCGCATGGAGATCCACCTCGAAGCCCACCAGCTTCCCGTTTTCCATGAAGGCGAAAGGCGGGGCCGTGGCGTTGACCGCGGCACGCAGTTCCTTGCCGGAATCGGCGGCTTCGGCCTTCGCCGCCCCCATCACGATTCCCGTACAGGCCATTGCAGCCAACAAGACAAGAATATGTAACCGGTTCATACTTGACTCCTCTGTTGAGGGTTCTCTCACACCGGGAAACCAAGGGGGCTTCCCGGCTTGCATCAACCGCATATGGAGGCGCTTTCGCGTTTCCTTGTCCCTTGCGCGGGCACTCCCAAGGCGTGGGGAGGCCCGCTTGCTGGTGTTTGCCGTGGTATGGTTCATTATATGAAATTCATTTTGTAATACAAAACTAAACTGGTTCCTAACGTGATGTCAAGAGGGGGGGCACCGTATCCATCACGAAAATTTCAATGGGAAAATACGGCGGGGCATGGCGGCATCCCCGCCAACGGAAGGCTTCCGCTGCGGGACAGGATGAAGCCCATACAGGCCACCGGGAGGCGGTACGGCGGCATCCCCGGCGGGGACGGGGGCTCCGGGCAGCGCCTTGGAAGGTATGGCCCGCCCGCTGCCGCCCCCCATAGGCGGGCAAAAACTATTTGGATGAGCCTCGCCTGCCGCGCCAAGGCGCCGCCCCCACAGGCGGGCAAAAGCAGACGTTCAAAGACAGCCGCGATGGAGTACTGAAGCCCCGATGCAAAAGTCCGGCCCAAGGCGAAGAAGATGAAATGAAAGGCCCACCCCGGCCCACAGCCGACAAAAGCCAAAGGCTGTGTTCCAGAAAATGGCTGATGCTTTTTCCCTTGAAGTTCCAAAGGAATAACCGGCAAGATGCCTTAGCTGTGGATTCCGCCAAAAGGAAAAATGAAAAGGCTGTATTTTCACCACGCTGTGGAGATGAAACAACCGGATACTATGACAGAGCCAAACCCAAAAGCTCACGGACGCCCACGGCATCACCACCCAACCGCGCCTATAGGCGGACAAAAGATCCTCTCCGGCCACAGCCGCATCGAAGCCCCTACAGGCGGCAAAAGGCCGACAAAGGTGCCCATCAAGCCGGAGGCCCGGAAAGCCGCACCGCACACTATCAAGTTGGCGATATAAGATCATATCTATTTAACAATATTACATTTTACCGCACATTTCTTCAATCCCCCCACAGCCGCCTTCCCACCCGCCTCCCGCCGCCTCTGCTTCCGGGCTGGATGTCCCGGAAAAGCAAACCCGGCGGGGCACCAAGACCGCCCCGGTGCGGATACCCCCCTTCCGCCCGTATCGGCTTTTTTTGTCTGATACAGCGCATCAAATCCTTCTCGGCGTGCATACTCCAGCGGGTGTCCTTGCGCCTGTCCCTACAGGGATACGGGGACGCCTGAAGATGTGCTTGCCATGTGAGGGAGATGGCCTGTCCCTACGGGGTCATGGGGCCTCCGCTTTTTACCGGGCGCAAGGCTGGCCTGCGCCTATCACCACAAGGATACTGGCGAAGGCTACGGCACCCACAACGCCGGGCGCAGTTTGTCCCTATCCAGGCGTGGATACGGTCCCCCTCCCCGGAAAGCCCCCATCCGTACGCGTCCTCATTGCGCCGCAACGCCTCCGCCACTTCCCTGTCCGTACCGACTTTCCTGACGTCATTTCCGGGTTCATCGGCGCGGATAACCCCCTTCCTGCCCATACCGCTTTTCCGGTCTGATAACGCGCATCAAATCCTTGCTTGGCCCACCCTCTGTCCGTACCGACTTTCCATACAGGATTGCCGATGCCGTTATGGGCGTCAGCCCGACTCCCCGCTCATATCGGCCTTTCCCCCAAGGTATCCAAACCGTATTCCTCCGCCTGCCGCCTTCCTCTGCCCACAGCCGCCTTTCCTCCAGCGGCGCATAATAGCCTGCCGGAAGGACGGGCCGCCTTTCCCCACGCCAAGCGCGGCGGCAACGGGCAGCCTGCCCACATCCCGCCTTCCGAGCAAAAAACGCTTTTCCTGCATGTGGATAAGGAAAAGCAAAAATCTTTCGGCAAGGCTTCCCTTTTTCGCCCCTGCCGCTTGACTTCTTTTGGCGAACCTCATATTTTCGCATTATGAATTTTAGTTCATATAGTGAACAATAAAAAACAGCCGGTGTCCCAAACCAGAACGCCGCAAGGCACTCCCCGACTGCCGGACAAAGGAGTCTCCCGTGAAAAAATCCCCCTGGAAACTGGATCCCTTGTTCACGCCACGCTCCATCGCGGTGATCGGCGCATCCCCCAACGGCGGGGCGGGTTCCATCGTTCTCAGGAACATGCAGCGCCTCGGCTATACGGGTACGGTGTATCCCATCAACCCAAAGTATAAAGAGATTTTTGGATATCCCTGCTACGCGTCCCTGCGCGATCTCCCCGCTCCGGCGGACTGCGCCGCCGTGCTGCTGGGCAGCCGTTCGCTGCTGCCCATGCTTGAGGAGGCGCACGCCGCAGGCGTCAAGGGGGTCTGGGGTTTTGCCAGCGGCTTTGCCGAAACGGGCGGGGAAGGCCGGGCCATGCAGCGGCGCATCCACGATTTCTGCCATGAGTCCGGCCTGCTGTTCTGCGGCCCCAACTGCGTGGGCTATGCCAACATCACCGACAAGACCTGCATGTACAGCGCCCCGCTCCCGCAGGCGTTCCGCCCCGGCGACATCGGCGTCATCGCCCAGAGCGGCGCGGTGCTGCTGGCGCTCGGCAACGCCAACCGCATGGCCGGGTTCTCCCGCCTCATTTCCTCCGGCAACGAAGCGGCCCTCGGGCTCGCCGACTACATGGACTATCTGGTCGACGACGACGCCACGCATGTGATCGCCCTGTTCATCGAAACCATCCGCGACCCGGAAGCCTTCGCCGCCGCGTGTTCCCGCGCCGCGGAAAAGGGCAAGCCCGTCATCGCGCTCAAGGTCGGGCGCTCAGAGCTTGCCTGCCGCGTGGCGGCCACCCATACCGGGGCCATCGCGGGAAGCGACCGGATACTCGACGCCTTTTTCCGCCGTGCCAACGTCATGCGGGTCAACACCCTCGACGATCTGCTCGAAACCGCCGTCCTGTTCAGCGGGCTACGCGGCCTTTCCGCCGGTTCGCCGAAGGTGGGGATGGCCACGGTTTCCGGCGGCGAAATGGGCATGTTGGCGGACGTGTGCGCGGACAGCGGCCTCGTCTTCCCGCCCGTTTCCGAGGCCGGGAAGGAACGGCTCCGCAAGGTGCTCCCGCCCTACGCCCCCATCGCCAACCCCCTCGATGCGTGGGGCAGCGGCGATCTGCGCGAGGCCTACCCCGCCAGCCTCGGCATCCTCGCCGCCGAGGAGGATGTGGAAACGCTCATCGTCTCGCAGGACATCCCCGGCAACATGGCCCCCGAACAGGTGGAGCAGTTCTCGGACGTGGCCCGCGCCGCCGTCTCCGTGCGCGCCGCCTCCGGCAAGCCGGTCATCGTCGTTTCCAATATCTCCGGCGGCATCGATCCTGCCATCGGCGATATCCTCGCACAGGGCAACGTCCCCGTGGTGCAGGGCAGCGGCGTGGGCATCCCCGCCGTCCGGCGCTGGATAGACTGGTGCGCCGCGCGCGCGGCGAAAACGGCATCTCCCTCCCCCCGGAAGGATTCCTCCACTCCTTCCATACTCCCCCCCGAACTGGCTTCGGAACTCGACGCCAGTTCGGGCGTATTGCCCTACGCGCTTTCCGCCCGCCTGCTGCGCCATTTCGGGATCGCCATAGATCACGAGGAGCTTGCGGTTTCGCTTGAGGAAGGCATGGCGGCAGCCGGGCGCATCGGCTATCCCGTCGCCCTGAAAGCCGCCTCCCCCGACATCGCGCACAAGACCGAGACCGGCCTCGTCAAGCTCAACCTCCGCACCGGCGCGGAATTCGCGGCGGCATGGCGCGAGCTTGAAGGCATCCTTGCCCAGCACCATGCGGGCGCGCGGCGCGAGGGGATGCTCGTGCAGGGCATGGTACGGAGCGCGGGCGGCAAATCCGGCGACGTGGTGGAAACCATCGTCGGCGTGAACCGTGACGGCGGGTTCGGATCGGCGGTCATGGTGGGGCTCGGCGGCGTGTTCGTGGAGCTGCTGCACGACGTTTCGCTTGAGCTGGCCCCGCTCTCCCCCGAAGGCGCCCGCGCCATGATCGGCAGGCTCAAGGCCGCCAAGTTGCTTACCGGCTTCCGGGGGCGCGCCGCGTCCGACGTGGAAGCCCTCTCCGATGTGCTCGTCCGGGTGGCAGCCATGTGCTGCGCGCTGGGCGACAGGCTCGTTTCGCTCGACCTGAACCCGGTCATGGTGCTGCCGGAAGGGGAAGGCGTACGCATTGTGGACATCGTGATGCAGGTGGCTCCGGCACGGCATTGCGGGGAAACCGACTAATCTTGATGGAGAAAAGCCGATGAAGAAACTTCTGTCCGGCAACGAGGCCCTCGCACGGGGCGCGCTGGAAGCGCGCATAGAGATCGCCTGCGGCTATCCGGGGACACCCAGTTCGGAAATCCTTGAAAACGTCAGTAAGTACAAAGAAATATACTCCGAATGGTCGGTAAACGAGAAGGTGGCGATGGACGCCGCTGCGGGCGCGGCCTATTCCGGGCGCCGCTCGCTCGTGACCACCAAACAGGTGGGCATGAACGTCATGTCCGATTCGCTGTTCTATACCGCCTACACCGGCGCGGAAGCCGCGCTCGTGGTCGTCACCGCCGACGATCCGGGCCTGTTCAGCTCCCAGAACGAGCAGGACAACCGCCACTATGCCAAGCTCGGCAAATTCCCCATGCTGGAACCCTGCGACAGCCAGGAATGCAAGGATTTCATGATCGAAGCCGTGGACATGAGCGAACGCTTCGACACGCCCGTGGTCATCCGCACGACCATGCGCACCTCACATTCCAAGTCCGTGGTGGAGCTCGGCACCCCCGGCGCCTACGGGCGCGAGGTCGGCCCCTTCCCCCGCAACATCGAAAAATACAATTCCATGTGCACGTGGGCGCGCAAGCGGCACTACATCCTTGAACAGCGCCTGCTGGACATCGAGGAATGGAGCAACACGTGGCCCGGCAACCGCATCGAATGGGGTGACCGCGAATACGGCTTCATCGCCGGGGGCATCATCTACGAATACGTAAAGCAGGTCTTCCCCGAAGCCTCCATCCTCAAGCTCGGCATGTGCTACCCCCTGCCGAAAAAGCTGATCCGGGAATTCGCGGACGGCGTGCGCAACGTCATCGTGGTCGAGGAGCTTGACCCCTTCATCGAGGAGCAGGTCAGGGCTATGGGCATCCCCGCGCGCGGCAAGGACATTTTCTCCATCTGCGGCGAACTGCTTCCGGAAGACATTGCCGAAAGCTGCCGCAGGGCGGGCATCCTCAAGGATACGGCCCCCGTATTCAGCGACACGTCCGAATCCCTCCCCAGCCGCAGCCCGCTGCTGTGTTCCGGCTGCCCGCACCGCTCCACGTTCTACAACCTTTCCCAGATGAAGGTGCCGGTGGCGGGCGACATCGGCTGCTACAACCTCGGCACCCTGCCGCCCTTCAACGCCCAGCACACCATGGGGGCCATGGGCGCGAGCGTGGGCGTGCTGCACGGCATGGGCCTTTCCGGGCTGCCGGAACCCGCCGTGTGCACCATCGGAGACGGCACGTTCTTCCACGCGGGCGTCGCGCCGCTGCTGAACATGGTCCACAACAAGGGCAAGGGCACGGTCATCATCATGGACAACCGCACCACCGCCATGACCGGGCATCAGGACAACCCCGGCATCGAGGCGACCCTGTCCCTCGGCACCGTGGCGCCTGTGGACATCGCCGGGCTGTGCCGCGCCTGCGGCGTGGAAAAGGTGCTCACCGCAGATGCCTTCGATCTCGCCGCCGTCCGCAAGGCGCTTGAAGAGTGCACCGCCTACGACGGGGTTTCCGTACTCATCACGCGCGGGGACTGCGTGTTCGTCTCCCGCAGCCCCAAGCCCGCCCGCGTGGTGGATGCGGACAAGTGCATCGCCTGCGGCAAGTGCATCCAGAGCGGCTGCCCCTCCGTGGTGCTGTCCGACGAAAAGCACCCCAAGACAGGGAAGCGCAAGGCCCGCATCGAACCCGTGACCTGCGTCGGCTGCGGCATCTGCGCCCAGATCTGTCCCGTCCACGCCATCTCCGGCCCCGAACAAGCCTAAGGAGCGCATCCCCATGAAAAAGACCATCCGTTTCCTCATCACCGGGGTCGGCGGGCAGGGTACCATCCTCGCCAGCGACATCCTCGCCGAAGTAGGGCTCCGGCTCGGCCACGACGCCAAGAAATCCGACATCCTCGGCCTCGCGGTGCGCGGCGGCTCCGTGGTCAGCCACATCATCTGGGGCGAAAACGTCCGCGCGCCCATGATCGACCGGGGCACCGCCGACTATTACCTGAGCTTCGAATGGCTGGAGGGCCTGCGGCGGCTCGTCTATACGAATAAGGATACGGTCGTGCTCGCCAACGACTGGCGCATCGACCCCGTGTCGGTAAGCTCCGGGCAGGCCGACTATCCCGACGAGGACGGCATCCGAGCCGCCATCCGCGAGCGCTGCGCGGGCCTGCGGCAGATCCCGGCAACGCCCCTTGCCGTGGAGATGGGCAACGCCCGCGTGTTCAACAGCGTCATGATGGGCGGGCTAGCCCAGCTCGTCGGGGGCGACGCCGACGTCTGGCGCTCCGTCATCGCCGACCGGGTCGCGCCCAAAGTGCGGGATCTCAATGTCCGGGCATTCGATGCCGGGCTGAACCACACGTTCTAACGCCGCCGCGGGGTCCCGCGGCATGTGGGGGAACATTCCCATGTTTGATATTCTGTTCCGCAATGCAAAGGTCATCGACGGCACGGGCAACCCGTGGTTCTACGGTGATGTGGGCGTGGAAGACGGCACCGTCGCCGCCGTGCTCCCCCCCGGCTCCACGGCCCGCGCCCGCCGCGTGGAGGATGTGGACGGCAAGGCGCTCTGCCCCGGCTTCGTGGACGGGCACAGCCATTCGGAATTGCCGCTCCTCGCCGGGGAAATCATGGACTGCAAGATCATGCAGGGCGTGACCACCGAAAACCTTGGGCTGGACGGCATGTCCCTCGCGCCGATCAAGGACGGCGACAAGGCTGACTGGAAGAAACACCTTTCCGGCCTCGCCGGGACGCTCGACGTGCCGTGGACATGGAACAGCTTCGCGGAATACCTCGACTGCCTGCAGGCCGCAAAGCCGCCGCTCAACGTCTCCTCGTATGTGGGGCTCGGCACGGTGCGCCTGAGCGTCATGGGCATGACCGACAGGCCCGCGGAAGACCACGAAATCCGGGCCATGCGGGATCTGGTCGCCCGGTGCATGGACGAGGGCGCGCGCGGCATCTCCGCCGGGCTGATCTACCCTCCGAGCCGCTACCAGAGCCTTGAGGAAACCGTGGCCGTAGCCAAGGCCGCGGCGGCGCACGGCGGCATCTACGACGTGCACATGCGCAACGAGGCCGACGCCATCGCCGAATCCGTGGAAGAGGTGATCGCCATCAGCGAACGCTCAGGCATCCCCGCCATGATCACCCACTTCAAGATCCGCGGGAAAAAGAACTGGGGCCGCTCCGCCGCGCTCATCCGGCGCATCGACGAGGCCCGCGCCGCCGGGATCGACGTCACGATGGCCCAGTACCCCTACACGGCGGGGAGCACGTTCCTGCATGTGGTCATCCCTCCGTGGTACCACAGCCGGGGCGTGGACGGCCTGCTGCGGGCCCTGCGCGAGGAGCGCGGCGCCATCAAGCATGACCTCGACACGCGCATGGACTGGGAAAACTTCTCGCAGTCCGTGGGCTGGGAAAAGATCTTCGTCTCTTCGGTGGCCAGCGCAGCCAACCAGCCCTGCGTGGGCAAGAGCATCTCGCAGATCGCCGCCGAACGGGGACATGCCGACCCCGCCGACGCCGCCTTCGACCTGCTGGTGGAAGAACAGCTCGCCGTGGGCATGATCTCGTTCGGGCTCGACGAGGCGGACATCACCGCGATCATGCGCCACCCCGCCGTGAGCTTCATCACCGACGGGCTCATGAGCGGAAGGCCCCACCCGCGCGCCTACGCCACCTATCCCCGCATCCTCGGCCGTTATGTACGTGAGCAGGGCGTCCTTTCCCTTGAGGAGGCCGTCCGCAAGATGACCTCGCTCCCCGCCCGCAAGATTCGGCTGCGGAACAAGGGCGTCATCGCCGAGGGCTACGATGCGGATCTGGTGGTCTTTGACCCGGATACCGTCATCGACAGGAACAGCTATGACGATCCCCGCGTACATCCCGCCGGGATCAGGCATGTGCTCGTCAACGGCGTGTTCGTGGTGGAGGATGCCGCGCTTACGGGTGCCCGGCCCGGACGGGTCATCAGGGATTAGCCGCCCGGCGGAATGCGGGCACGACATGCCTGCCCTCCCCGCGAGGGAAACGGCCCCGTGCCGTGGGAGGCCCGCCTGACGGGAGAGGCCGTCCGAAGGGAACCGCGCCGGGGAAGCCCCGGCACGGAACACGCAATGGCCCGTGCCCGCCGGATGGTGAGGCCGGGACGCCCCCGGCGCGCGGGGCACGCAGCGATCCGGGGAATGCCTCGCACGGTCATGGAAGGGGACGCCCCAGCGCGGGGCACATAAGGAACGGCCGCCCGTGCGGAATGCGGGCAGCCATAACAGGCTGCGGAAACAATTCTCGGATCCCTGCGCCGAAAAGGACGGCGGGGAAAGCTTTCAGGTGCCGGAACGTATTGCCTTTCTCATGACGGGTAGGCATACTTTCATGCCGGAGGACGGAGCTTTCCCCGCCGCCGAATATCCCTTCCCGGAGATTCCCATGCTGACATCATCACAAAAAGTTTTCGACGTTCTGGAATTCCTCTGCGCCAACGGCCCACACAAGGCCCTTGAGGTGAGCAAGGCCCTGTCTCTGCAAAAGAGCTCGGTGCACCGCTTCCTCAACAGCCTCATCGAGTTCGGCTATGTCCGCAAGGACGACCAGACGGGGCTTTTTTCGGTGACGCTCAAGGTGGTGCAGCTCGGCGCCATGGTGAGCAGCAAGATCGACATGGTGGAAACCGGAAGATCGTATATGCGGGAACTTGTGGCCATGTTCGAGCAGGCCACGGTCAGCTTCGCCACGTTCATGGACAAGCAGGTGCTCGTCCTGCGCCGCGAATACCCCCGCAACTGCGTCACGCGCATCGATCTGAGCCAGCAGCTCCCCGCCTATTGCACGGGGCTCGGCAAGGCTCTCCTCTCGACGAAAAGCGAAGAGGAAATCGACGAATACATCGCCACCGTCCCGCGGACGGCCTATACCCTGCATACCCTGACGGACGGGGAACGCCTCAAGCAAGACCTGATCGCCGCCAAGGAAAAGGGATACGCCGAGGACATCTCCGAAATCAGCGACTCGCTCCACTGCGTCGCCGTGCCCATCCTCACCCCGCACGGCGGGCTCTGGGCCATCAGCCTTTCGGGGCATTGTTCCGTCATCCGCGGGTACGGTGTGGAAAACATCGTGAAGCATCTGAAAAAGGCCGTCTGGGATATGACCTCAGGCTATTCCGCCGCGCCCGTCGCCTGACCCGCCGGATCGCCCGTGCCCGGCAAAGGCCCTCCTGCATCCGAGGGCCTCGGTCGCCTTGGGATTGCCCGCGCCCCCGGCAAAAGGTACCCGTTCAGGGCGTGCCCGCCGCTCCGCCGCGAGGCATCCGGGGTTCCCGCAATGCCCTTGCCGGAGGCCCCTCCGGGGACGGCATGAAGCGGCAAGGCGGAACCGCCCCACCCCTCGGCGGAACCCCTTCGGGGGCGGCATGAGGGGCGGCTCCCGCCAACGGGAGGGGGGAAGCCATCAGGCCGCCGGACAAGGCAGGGGTGCTTCACTGGGGACACGCCATGAGTACGACTCTGATCACAAACGGCATCGTCGTTGATGCCGGAACCATACGCCCGCTGGACATCCTCATTTCCGGGGAACGGGTGGAAAGCCTCCTCCCGCGCGGCTCCGAAGTGCGGGCCGACCGGGTCATCGACGCCTCCGGGCGCTACGTGCTGCCCGGCATCATCGACGCGCACAACCACCCCGTCTATGCCGACCGCATCGACCGCCTGTCGCGGGCGGCCCTGTCCGGCGGCGTCACCACCGTCATCCCCTACATCGGGGCCGTCGCCGCATGGGGCAAACATGGCGGGCTGGTTCAGGCCATCGACGACTTCATCAAGGAAGGGGAAAACGGGTCCTGCATCGACTTCGGGCTGCACTGCACCCTGACCGCCAACGTCATGGAGGAGGCCGACAGAACCATCCCCGAACTGGCCGCGCGTGGGGTCATTTCCTTCAAGGCGTTCACATCCTACAGGAAGCGGGGCATGAAACTGGAGGACGACCAGATCCTGCACCTCATGGAACTGGTCGCGCGAGAAAAGGCCCTCCTCGCCTTCCATGCGGAAAACGACGCCATCCTTGAGCATTTGGAAGCCAAGGCCGTTGCCGAGGGGCGCGAGCATCCCCGCGACTACCCCGCGACGCACCCCAACATTTCCGAGGCCGAGGCCATCTTCCGCGTGCTTTCGCTGGCCTCTGTCGCGGGCTGCAACATCTACCTGCCGCATGTCACCTGCAAGGAATCCCTCGAAGCCATCAGGCTGTTCAGGAAGTGGGGCACGGTGCCCACGCTTTTCGCCGAAACCTGCCCCCACTATCTGACGCTGGACGACAGCCAGCTTGCGCTGCGCGGCAACCTCGCCAAGATGTCCCCTCCCCTGCGCAAGGAGGCAGACCGTGAGGCGCTCTGGGAAGCGATCCGCAACGGCGAAATACAGGTTGTCGCCTCCGACGCGGCGGGGCACGCCACCGCCGCCAACGAACCGCTCTTTGCCGAAACCTTCCGGGCCCCGCACGGCGCGCCCGGCGTGGATACGCTTTTCTGCGTCACGTGGAACGAGGGGATCGCCAAGGGCCGCATCACCATCCCCGGCCTTGTGCGGCTCCTGTGCGAAAACCCCGCGAAATGCTTCGGCCTGTACCCCAGAAAGGGAACCCTCCTCCCCGGATCGGATGCGGACGTGGTCATCGTCGATCCCGGCGACGACTGGATCATCCCCGACAGGAACGAGCACATGGCCGTGGACTACAGCCTGTTCGCGGGCATGGGCTGCCTCGGCAGGCATCGCACCGTGCTGCTGCGCGGCGCGGTCGCCTATCAGGACGGAAAAATCCTTGACGACGCCCGGCGCGGCGTTTTCCTGCGCGGCAGCCTGCCCGCCTAACGGAGCAGGCCGCCGATAGGAACCGGCATCGACGGCAGGGGGCCAAGGCTGGACGGATTCCGCCAGCCTTGGCCCCCTGCCTGCATCGGCCCCGCCGTTCCGAAAGCTAGGAAGGCTGTCTTGGAAAACTTGGCCCCTTGCCCGCCCCTCCGAATCCAAGCCGCTCGGCGTCGGCGTGCGTTTGGCCCCTTGCCTGCAATCGCCCTCCAGCCCGGAGGCGATGAACAACACTTTCAGCAACGAAAAAAGGAGGCTGTGTTATAGAAAGTGGTTGATGCTTTTTCCCCTGAAGCTCCAAAGGAATAACCGACAAAATGCCTTAGCCGTGGAGCCCGCCAAGGGGAAAACTGGAAAAAAGCTGTATTTTCACCGCACTGTGAAGCTGAAACAACCACATACTAACAGGGCCAAAAAGGAAGCGGCCTGCCCCACAACGCAAAGGCGCTGCCGCGATGCCTTCCTACGGCAGATAACGGCTCACAAAATATGGCAGAGAAAGCCTACGCCTCAGAACCCGGCGTGCCTTCAGGCACCGTCCGCATCCAGATGGCGCATCACCGCCACTTCGTCGCAGTCGGGAAAGCGGGGACAGTTCGCACAGACGATCCAGACGCGCTGGGGCAGCAGATCCTTGCTTACCACACAAAAGCCGTTCCGCTCAAAAAAGCGCACCTGATACGTCAGCGCGAATACCCGGTCGATGCCTATCCTGCGGGCGTCCTTACAGCACTCATCCACAAGGATGTTGCCGAACCCGTTACCCCGCCACGGCTTGGCAATGGCGAGGGAGCGGACTTCCGCCAAGTTTTCCCAAATCACCGCCAGCGCCGCGCAGCCGATGAATTCCCCGCCGCCGGTTTCCAAGATGCGGAAATCCCTGATCTGACCGTACAGGTTCGACAGCGAACGCGGCAGCAGCAGGCCCTCAGCCGAACATTCCATGAGCAATCCGTGGATCTTTTTCGCATCGCACATCCGCGCGGGACGCAAGACTGGCTGCATGATACAGAGCTCCTCTCCCAAAAAGCGATTCAACAAAAAGGGTGGCCCCATCCCGGACAAGCCGGAAGCCCTTGGGCCTCCCCTGCGGCGGTTCCGATCTCCGGGGCCGCCATCCACACCGCGCCGCCGAAGCCCTTCGGAACCCCTCCGCCTTTCGATTGAAACTACCCGGAATAATGTACCTGTTTTTGCCGGCAGCCACAATATCCGGTATCACCGATCCGCCTTTTCCCTGCGGGATTGGGCAACGGCACGCCTTGGGGCCAACCGCAGCCGGGATGCGGCACCCGGCGCAAGGGCCGCCATGCAGAGCGGGAGGAACCGAAAGGGAATGGGATAGCCCCCTGCGGCAAGGGGCCGCCCCATCCGGCTGATCCCGGCGCGAAAAGCCTGTGATGGGGCCTCCGGCGGCAATGGGCTGCCGCCCCTTGACCCTGCCCGGTGGGGCAAACGCCCCCCCAGACCCCCGCATATGTGATCCGCTCCAACACGAAAGACGGGTACCTTTGACAGGGAAAAACAGTCCCCAAAAGATACCGTTCATTCTCCCGCCTGAGATGGGGGATTCGATAAGAACGAAAGTCTTGGGAAGATGGGAGGAGGGGGTTCGGGGGAGGAGGGAGGAAAGCCCTTCTTCAGAGGGGTTTCCTCCCTCCTCCCCCGGCATATCTTACCTCCGCCCCTTCACCTCAAAGAGTCTCATTGCCGTACGGCTTTGAATGGCGGGCCTTCTCTAAAACCCAGTCATGGAACAACCGGACTTTGGGCCGCTGGATGCCTTTGTGCGTGGACACCACATAATAGGTCTGCGGGGGGGAAAACCAAATTGAAGGGTACGATGAGTTCTTTTTTTGCAGGGCATCCCTGACCAGCCACTCGCGGCCGAGCGCAACGCCGAGCCCTTGCTTTGCCGCTATCGTAGCCAATTCGGCACGGTCGAAACTGTAGCCCGATTGGAGCGGCAGCCCCGTAATCCCTGCCCAGTTCGCCCATATCTCCCACCCCGCATAAAACGGCGTGTTCGCGGCCTCAGGATGCTCATGGATCAACTCACAGTTGCGCAACGCTTCGGGGTTCTCGATCAAATCATGCTCCCGCGCATAATGCTGGGAACACACGGGCAGCAGGTTGTCCCGCAGGAGCGGCGTCGCGTGCAGCCCGTCGGTAATCGAATCGCCGCAATAGATCGCCACATCCGCATTGTTCTCTTCGTTCTCATAGCTGATGAGGTCGTTGCCGCTGCGTATGTGGAGGGAGATATTGGGATGCTCACGCTGAAATTCCGGCAGCAACGGCAGCAGCCAGCAACCGGCGATGGAAGGGGCGCAGGCAATGACGAGAGCCCCCTGCAGCTCTGCCTCCTGAATATTTCTGACGGCTTCGTGGATCTGCTTGAGGCTGGCGTCCAGCGCGCCGTACAGCGTCTTTCCTTCTTCGGTCAGAATGATCTTGCGCGTCAGACGATGGAAGAGCGGGAACCCCAGTTCCTGCTCAAGACAACGTATTCTATGGCTCACCGCGCTCTGGGTGATGCAGAGTTCCTCGGCCGCCTTCGTAAAGCTCATGTGCTTGGCTACCGCCGTGAACGAATACAGGAATTGCCCGGACACTTGGAGTCTATTCTGGTTCATGCATTAATCTCATGAATGGGCGGATAAAGATTTTGCGTTTGATAGAATTATCACATTCTTCTATACCGTAATCATAAGATTAGAAGAATCCATAGATAACCAACCCTTTTCCAAGCCCCATCCTATCTTTGAAGCCGTTTTTTGGCAAACAGGCTTTCCTTCTTCGGAACAAACTGCCTCATAGGAAAAACGTTCGCGTTATATGAAAAGACATATGGCCTTTCCTTCATAAACTTGTCGCGGGCCCGGCTATGGAGAGTACAGCAGTATGACCAGTTCCGTTCTTTTCACCCCCGTTCGGATCAACAGGATGACGCTGAAAAACCGCATCGTCATGCCCGCAATGGCTTCCTACCATGCGGCCGTCAACGGCGAGGCCACCGAAAAGCTCATCCGGTACCACGAGGAACGCGCCAAGGGCGGCGTAGGCATGAACATCGTCGAGGCCACCTATGTGGCCCGCAGCGGCAACAGCTTTGATCTCGGCCTCGGCATTTCCGACGACTTCATGATCAAGGGGCTCTCCAAACTCACCGCCGCCGTACACCGCCACGATGGGAAGATCGCCATCCAGCTCCAGCACGGCGGACGCTTCGGGAACCCGCCAACTTCCGGCTGTCCACGCCTGCTTGTTTCCATGATCCCCGGCCTCGCCCCTACGGAAAACGCCCGCGTCATGGACTCTGGGGATATCGAAGGCATGGTCGATGCCTATGTGCAGGCCGCCCGCCGCGCCGTGGAAGCGGGGTTCGACACCGTGGAAATCCACGGGCCAGCGGCTATCTGCTCGAACAGGCTGTGTCCGCGTTCACCAACCGCCGCACCGACGGGTACGGCGGATCGCTCGCCAAGCGCCTGCGCTTTCCCACCGAGGTCGCCCGCGCCGTCCACGCCGCGGTGGGCGAAGATTTCCCCATCCTCTACCGCCATACCTCCATGGAGGACGTGCCCACCGGGAACGGCATCGACCTCGACACCACCGTGGAGCTGTGCCGCGCCCTCACGGACGGGGGCGTCAACGCCTTCGACATCACGGCGGGCATGCAATGCTGCTTTGAGTTGATGACGCCCCCTACCTGTATGCCCAGGGCATAGAACGCCGCCACCAGCGCCGCCGTCAAGCAAGCGATTGGGGACAGGGCACGGGTCATGCTCACGGGCCGGATTTCCGACGCCGACACCGCCGAACGGGTCGTCCGCGACGGCTTGGCCGACTTCGCCATCATGGGCCGGGCGCTTATTGCGGATTCGCATCTGGTGGAAAAATACGCCGCCGGGCGCAAGGACGAAATCTGTCCCTGCGTGGCCTGCGGGCAGAGCTGCGTGGGCAATGCCGACAAGATGATCCCCATTACCTGCGCCCTCAACCCGCTTTCGGGCCGGGAAGCCTCCATGCCCGCCGTCCCGAAGGCGGAAACGCCGCGCCGGGTGGTCGTCGTGGGAGCCGGGCCCGCCGGGCTCATGGCCGCCGCCACCGCCGCCGAGCGGGGGCATGAGGTCATCCTGCTCGAACGCTCGGATCGGCACGGCGGGCAGATCAACCTTGCCGCCGTCCCCCCGCACAAGGACAATCTGCGCTTTATTTCGGATTATCTGTACCGCAAGGCCCAACGCGCGGGCGTGGCGTTCCGCTTCTCGTGCGGGGCCACGCCGGAAAGCGTCCGCGAGCTGTCCCCCGACGCCGTGATCGTGGCTACGGGCAGCCTGCCCGTCATCCCACGTTTCTGCGCCTCCGCCGCCGGAGCCGTCACCGCACAGGACATCCTGAGCGGGGCTGAGGCGGGCGAGAACGTCCTCGTGCTCGGCGGCGGGCTCATCGGCTGTGAAACCGCCGAATACCTCGCCACGCGGGGCCGCTCCGTCACCATGGTTGAGATGCTGCCGCAGCTCGCCAAGGATATGGAATGGTGCGCCCGGGTGCTCCTGCTGCGCCGCATGGCCTCGCTCGGCATCAACCTGCGGCCCGGCAACGAAATCCTTTCCATCGGCGCGGACAACGCCGTCACCGTCCGCAACGGAAAAGGCCGGGAAGAAACCCTCTCCGGCTTCGACACCCTCGTCGTCGCCGTGGGCTACGCCTCCAACGCCGTCGGGACCATCAACGACGTCGCCCGCATCTCCCGGCGCTGCCGCGAGGTGGGCGCGTTGCTCTCCGTGGACGCCGTGCACATCGCCCCGCACAAGGCCATCGACATGGACGCCATCGGTGCGGATATGCTGTTCTGCTCCGTCTACAAGTTTTTCGGGGGACATATCGGCATCGCGGCAATCCGGAAAAACGTGTTTGAGGCGCTCGACACCTACCGCCTGCATCCGGCACCCTCCACGGCCCCCGGCAAGCTCGAAACCGGGACGCAAAGCCATGAGGCCATCGCGTCCATCGTGCCCGCCGTGGACTTCATCGCCGGGCTCGGCACCGGTTCTACGCGCCGCGAACGCCTCGTCTCCGGCTTCGAGCGCATCGAACGGCACGAAAACGCCCTCGCCGAGATAATCAGGCAAGGGCTCGCGGGTGTCCCCGGCCTGACGCTGTACCAGTCCGAAGGCCCCAAGACCGCCACCGTCGCCTTTACGCTGGAAGGGCAGTAACCCGGCGACGTATGCCGGAAACTCTGCGACCGATACGGCATCTTTGCCGCCGATGGGGACTATTACGCGGAAACGCTCGCCCACAGGGTCGGCGTCGACCGGATCGGCGGCTGGGTCAGGGTTGGATTCGCCCCGTACAACACCGAAGAGGAAGCCGAACTGCTCGTCAGGGCCGTCCGCGAAATTGCAGCCGGATAACTAATATAACTTCTTTGAAAGTAAAAAAGATCTGAGCGCATCCTGCCTCGGCAGGATGCGCTCATGTCGGATCAAGGGGCGACAGCGCTGGCAGGGCGGCTCGCCCCTTGTGGAGTGCGGAGGCGGTTCCCCTCCGCCCCATTCGGTTCCGGGGCAAAGCCCCGCCAAAGTCATGCGGCGGGTGCTTCATCCTTGGCGTACTTGCGGTTCCAGCCGGTGAAGGCGGAGAACAGCAGCACCGCGAGCAGTGCCCATGAATAGGGATTGTACAGGGCCGCGCTGATGGGCGGGGCGGGGATGGCGTAGGTTTCCGCCGCGCTGTAGAGCGCCCCGTACCACGCCGCCACCGCGATATGCCACGGCAGGACAAAGAAGATCGTGCACACCGCGCAGTCCATGAGGTTGGCGCGCCGCGCCGCCGCAAGGCCGAAGCGCTCGCCCAGAGGCCGCACGATGCTCGGCCCCACCAGCAGTTCCGCCGGGGCATTGGCGGAAATGGGGATCGAGGCCAGAATGGTCACGCCGACGATGAAGAGTTCGGCCTGCCGGACGCCGGTAACCAGCGTGCTCTGGGCAAAGTCCAGGATACGCCGCATGATGCCGCATTCCACCAGTATCTGCGTCACCGCCAGAATCAGGATCGCAAAGATGATCGCGCCGACCACGTTGTCTATCCCGGCCTGAATGAGGCCCGTGGAACCTCCCTTTGCGGCGGGGACGCTGAAGATGTCGGCAGGCCGGATGGTTCCGATCAACATACCGACGAACGCGGCGGCAACATTGCCGTAAATGAGTGATTCGATGATATGCCGCCCCTTGAGCGCCGAGACGACGACAGCCGCAAGCGCCAAAAGCATGAACAGGCCTGACGGGTTCAAGCCGGCCTGCATTTCGGGAAGGGGCCGTACTTCCCCGCCTCCGCCGAACACAAGGAACACCACGGCGGAAATGGACGCCGCCGAAATGGCCAGCGGGAAACGGCTGCGCACCACGTCGCGCATTTCGGCCCCCTGCGTGTAGGCCGAGACGATGGTGGTGTCGGAGATGGGCGCGAGATTGTCCCCGAAAGCCGCGCCGGACAGGATCGCCAGCCCGAGCATGGCCGGATCCGCTCCGAGGAAATAGCCCGCCGGATACAGTACCGGCGACAGGGCAATGCAGGTGCCGGTGCTCGTGCCCGTGCCGAGGGCGAACAGCATCGCGGCGAGGAAGACCAGCATCACGAAGACCCCGCCCTGTGCCCCGGTCGTCATGCCCATCCACAAGAGCCCCTGCACAAGCCCACCTGCGGCCATGAGCTGGCCGAACACCCCGGCCAGCAGCCACGCCGTAACGATGACGATGCCCGTGCGGTCGCCGATGCCCCGCATCGCCGCCTTGCAGTATTCCTCCTTGTTTTTGGCAAAGAAGATCCCAACGCACAGCGCGATCCACGCGCAGGCCCAAAAGGGCTTGGTGCCGCCCCGCTCCGCAACCGACAGCCAGACGAGCCCTCCCACCAGCACGATGAGAGGGATCAGGCCGCCGAACAATCCGCCGTACATTTCAAGCTTCTTTTCCTGCATGAGGCACTCCTTCTTATCCGCTTAGGCGTTGCCTGTATTTGTTCTATTGTCGACATTCGACAACAACTGATTTGGATATAGAGTTACGTGAAAAAAGAATCAAGCCTTCTTGTCATATCAGCCTGAAAAGAAGCCCTGCCAAGGCATAAAAATACTATTATTTTCTTGTTGTTATCTCCAAAAATAAAAATACATCAATGATTCTTCCCCTCGAAACCGGCATGTTTGAGTTATTTTTATCCATTTGTATTTATTCTATTTTATAAAAATACCCCCAACCGTCCCCGCAGCAGGACCGGAGAGCCTTTCAACGTATCCTGAATGCTTTGCCGCATTTCTGAACAAAAGAACGGCAGGAACGGCATTCGGGAACGGCTTATTTTTGATGTAATATAAATCTATTAAAAAAGGTTATGGAAAAAATCGTCCGCCGTATTGACACGGACGGGCTCTTATGTGAAAAACGGAATGAACGATTGTCGACATTTATACAATCGACAAATAAAAATCGCCAAGGGAGACGCCGCAATCACGTACAAGCGTTGCGGCTCCGCAAACAAGCCCGCAATCCCGCGGGAAAAGACGGAGGAAGCATATGAAGGGTTCCCGGATGAGTCTGCCCACGCAGATGGCTATCGGCATGGTTCTCGGCGTCGCCGCCGGAGCGCTGACCCCCGCGATGGGGCTTGATCCCTCATGGTACAAGCCCGTAGGCCAATTGTTCATCAATCTGGTGCGCATGGTCGTGGTGCCGCTCGTGCTGACCACCCTCGTCGCGGGTGCGGCCAGCGTCGGCGACGTAAGCAAACTTGGGCGCGTAGCCGGCAAGACGTTGGCCTATTACCTTATTACCACAGCCGTCGCCGTGGTCATCGGCCTTGTGCTCGCCAACATCTTCCAGCCCGGCAGCGGGCTGTCCATTTCCACGGAAGGCCTCAAGGCCAAGGAAGTCGCCCCGCCCACGCTCGTCGACGTTTTCCTGAACATCGTCCCGATCAACCCCATTGAAGCCCTTTCCAAGGGCAACATGCTCCAGATCATCTTCTTCGCCCTGCTCTTCGGCTTCGGCCTCAGCGTCATCGGAGACAAGGGCAGGCAGGTGCTCCACTTCTTCGACGGCGCGGCCGACGTCATGATCAAGGTTACGGGCTTCGTCATGCTCTACGCGCCCATCGGCGTGTTCGGCCTCATGGCCTACACCGTAAGCATGCACGGCCTCGGCGTGCTCCTGCCGCTCATCAAGCTCGTGCTCGTCATGTATCTCGCCTGCATCCTTCAGATTCTCATCGTCTACCTCCCCTGCGTGAAGGTCACGGGCCTTACCGCCAGCCGCTTCCTCAAGGGCCTCGCCTCCCCGATGATGATCGCCTTCACCACCTGCTCAAGCGCCGCCGCCCTCTCCACCACGCTCCTCAGCGTCCAGAAGCTCGGCGCGTCCCGATCCGTATCTTCCTTCTCCATCCCGCTCGGCAACACCATCAACATGGACGGCGCGGCCATCTACATGGGCATCGCCGCCATCTTCGCCGCCGAGGTCTACGGAATCCCCATGCCGCTTGATAGGCAGCTCACCGTCATCCTGCTCGCCGTCCTCGCCTCCATCGGCTCCATGGGCGTGCCCGGCGCGGCCCTCATCATGATCACGATGGTCTTCACGCAGGTGGGCATCCCGTTGGAAGCCATCGCTCTCGTCGCCGGCGTCGACCGCATCATGGACATGGCCCGCACCACCATCAACGTGCTTGGCGACGCCACGGGCGCCCTGTTTGTTTCAAAGCTGGAAAACGATTTCGACCCTGAACGCGGCGAACGGCTCGCTGCGGCCGAATAACCCGCCCGGAAACCTTTCCGGGCAGTGGACGCCGCGAAAAAACTCCCTTCCGCGGCGGGAACAGGAGACAACCATGCGACAGGATAAACGGATCGGCATCGTCGGCGGCGTCGGGCCCCATGCGGGGCTGGATCTGACGCGCAAACTCTTTGACCACACCAGAGCCGAGACGGATCAAGAACACTTGCCGGTCATGCTCTATTCTTTCCCTGACCGGATCGGGGAACGCCCGGCCTTCCTGCTCGGCAAGACGGTGGACAATCCCGGCGAGGCCATAGGGGACATCATGGCGGAACTGGCGGAGGCCGGGGCGACCGTCATCGGTATGCCCTGCAACACGGCCCACAGCCCAAGGATATTGGACGCGGCCCTCGAAAAGCTCAACGCGACCGGGCGGCCCGTGCGTTTCGTGCACATGATCGACGCCGTAGTCCGCCATGTGCGGCAACGCTGCGGGGAAGGCGCGCGCATCGGCATCCTGAGCACGCTGGCGACGTTGGAAACCCGGCTCTATCAGGACAGCCTCGAACGCGCCGGGCTGGTGGCCCTGCATCCCGCCCCGGACGGCTGCGCCCGGGTGCAGGAGGCCATCAGCAACCGCGAGTACGGCATCAAGGCCCGGAACCCGGTCACGGAACGCGCCCGCGCCGATCTTCTGGATGAAGCCCGCCGCCTTGCCGGAAACGCCGACGCGATCATCCTCGGCTGCACCGAGATCCCGCTCGCGCTCCCCGAAAAGGAACTCGGCGGCGTCCCGCTCATTGATGCCACCGACATCCTCGCACGGGAGCTGGTCAGGGCCTTCGCCCCCGAAAAGCTCCGCTGAACGCCCCAACCGGCCAAACCAGACCATCCATATTCATAAGGACTCAAAGGAAAACACTATGAAAACCATCCTCTCCACCGCCGATGCGCCCGCAGCCATCGGCCCTTACTCCCAAGCCGTCTGCTCAGGCGAAACCCTGTACTGCTCTGGACAGCTCGGCATCGATCCCGCCACGGGCAAACTCCCCGAAGGCGTCGTGGCCCAGACGGAACAAAGCCTGAAGAACATCCGGGCACTCCTCTCCGCAGCCGGGGCGGACATTGAAAACGTGGTCAAAACCACCGTGTTCATCACCAACATGGCGGATTTTCCGTTGGTCAACGCGGAATACTCCAAAGTATTCGCCGAGAACCCTCCCGCCCGTTCCTGCGTGGCGGTCAAGGAATTGCCCCTCGGCGGGCTGGTTGAAATCGAAGTGCTCGCCGTCGTCTGACTCCAAAGATGCCCCGGTTCCGCCAACATACGGAGTAAGGAAACACTGCCTCTGCCGCTTGCGGCCCGGCTTACGTTTCTTCCGACCTAGGACGGCGCGAAGGAACAAGAAAACGCGAACCCGCACTGAAAACCGGCATCCTTTCCGGTTCTCTTCCAGCGGAATCACTGGTGCGCGGCCCCGTGCCCAGCACGGCTGAATCATGCTTGTATTAGAGTGTAATTTTTTGAAATAACAAAAAAATCAAACAATGACATTTTCTCGGATAAAGGCTCTTGACAAGATAGGGAGCCGATGGCACAACCGAATTGTCGAATGTCGACATTTTGAAAAAACATCAAAAAATGCTGCGGCAGCAGCACATCATACCCACAGGAGGCCATTATGAATCTCGCCAAGTTCCCCCGTCGCGGCTATGTGACCGAACCCACGCCTCTGGAAGCGCTTCCTAACTTCTCCAAAGCCCTCGGCGCGGACATCAACGTCTATATCAAGCGCGATGACCTGCTTCCCGGCACCGCCGGAGGCAACAAGACCCGCAAACTCGACTTCAGCATGGCCGACGCGATCAACCAGGGCGCGGACACCATCATCACCTGCGGCGCCGTGCAGTCCAACCATTGCCGCCTGACCCTCGCCTGGGCCGTCAAGGAAGGCCTCGACTGCCACCTCGTCCTTGAAGAACGCGTGAAGGACAGCTACAACCCCGAAGCCTCAGGCAACAACTTCCTGTTCCAGCTTCTCGGCGTGAAGTCCGTCACCGTAGTCCCCGGCGGCTCCAACATGCTCGGCGAAATGGAAAAACTCGCCGAAAAGCTGCGTGCCGAAGGCAAAAAGCCCTATATTGTGCCCGGCGGCGCTTCCAATAAAATCGGCGCTCTCGGCTATGTGAGCTGCGCCGAAGAAGTCCTGCGCCAGCTCTTCGACCGCGGCCTCGCCATTGACCACATGGTTGTCCCAAGCGGCAGCGCGGGTACCCACGCGGGCATCATCGCGGGCATGGTCGGCAACAACGCGGGCATCCCGGTCACAGGCATCGGCGTCAACCGCAAGAAGCCCGTTCAGGAGGCCGCCGTCCTCAACCTCGCCAATGAAACCCTCGAATATATCGGTGTCGAAGCCCGCGTGCCCGCCGAGAAAGTCGTAGCCTTCGACGACTACGTGGGCCCCGGCTACTCCCTGCCCACCGACGCCATGGTCGAGGCCGTCAAGATGCTCGCCCGCACGGAAGGCATCCTGCTCGACCCCGTCTACTCCGGCAAGGCCATGTCCGGCCTCATCGATCTGGCCCGTAAGGGATACTTCCCCAAGGGCTCCAACGTGCTGTTCCTCCACACCGGCGGCTCCCCGGCGCTGTATGCCTATCTGCCCACCTTCCGCGCCTAACCGCCTTTTATTGATTCCATACTCCCCCCAGCCGGAGCCTTTCCGCATACAGCGGCGGAGAGGCTCCGGCCTTCTTTGTCCCTCGTGATCGGCCTCCCCAGCGCCCCAAGGCGCGCTCCTTTTCCTGCGGCTTCTTGACTCCCACCCTTCCCTTGCGGTTTCCCTATTTCCTGGGTCGTGTCGTCAATTAGATACAGTCTGTTGAAACTATCTAACTATTTTTCAAGTCACAAAACGATTATTTTTAATAGTTTCAAATAATTATACAAAATGACGACACGGCCTAGGCATGAATTCAGCCAATAGAAAGCTGGATAAAAAGGCTGTATTTTCAGTGTGCTGTGGAGATAAAATAACTACATGCTATGACAGATCCTTAAATGAAATGGCTGTGTCATAGAAAACGGTTGATGCTTTATCTCTTGAAATTCAAAAGGGATAACCAATAAAATCCCCCAGTCATGGAGCACGCCAGCGAAAAATTTGAGAAAAAGCATATATTTTTCAGTATATTACCGAGACAAAACAACCATGTGCTATGACAGAGCCAATGAAATCAATGGCCATGTTGTAGAAAGCGGTTGATGCTTTTTTCTTGAAGCTCCAAAGGGATAACCGGCAAAATGCCTTAGCCGTGGATCCCACCAAGGGGAAAACCGAAGAAAAAGGCTGTATTTTCACCGAACTGTGGAGATGAAACAACCACATACTATAACAGAGCCAAATCAATTGCTGTAAAATGGCTTCCATCAAATACTCCGGCGGTGCCTTTCCATAACGTGCCTACCCCATAAACAGTGCGCAGCCTCTCCTCAAAAGACAACGCCCAGCCTTGCACGACATGCCGAAACCACGTAGAACTTTATCCCGAACCGCATGACGAAACCCCATAGGGCAACTCTCTTTCAAGCCCCGCATCTGTTCGGAGCATCAATGGATTTTACGAAGCAAACATATTGTAATCAGGTAACCAACTATATCCGCTCACTTATCCGTAAAGGTACGCTGGAAATCGGCGCCCCTGTCAAAGAGGCCGCCCTTTCTGAGCAGCTTGGGATCAGCCGGGCCCCCATCCGGGAAGCGCTGCAAGTGCTCGTTCAGGAGGGGCTGATCACCTCTGAGCCGCAAAAGGGTAAACACGTCAGGCAGATGACCGGAAAAGAAATCTACGACAGCTACGTCGTTGCGGGCATCCTTGAAGGCGCGGGCGTCGCTGAATCCCTGCCGCTCTGGACCGAGGCAAACATGGAAACCTTCCGGGCCGTCGTCCGGCAGATGGAAGGAAAAATCAGCTACGCCACCAAACTCGACGAGCTTGCCGAAATCGACGAGCTGTTCCACGCGACCCTCTTCATGGCCTGTGACAATACCCGGCTCGTGGAAATGGCCCGCACCTCCTGTGCGACCATATCCAAATACCTTTATTATCAGCACTGGATTACCATGTTTACGCCAAGGGAATACGCCGACCGCCACCATGCCGTAGCCGAGGCCGTCTACTCCCGTAATGTCAAGTACGTGGAAACCGTCCTCCGCGAACATTACAAGGAGACCGGTCTGCGCATGGCCCAGTTCGGCAAAGAGGCATGATATTAAATAAACAATGATTATATACTGTTATTGATTTATGAGGCTGTGTCATAGAAAATGGCTGAGGCTTTTTTCCTTGAAGTTTCAAAGGAATAATCAGCAAAATGCCTTAGCCATAGTTTTCGCCAAGGGGAAAACTGGAGAAATAGGCTGTATTTTCACCACACTGTGGGATGAAACAACCGCATACTATGACAGAGCCATTTATAACCTTACAGGCTACGTTTTTTCGCTAGAGCCTGTTCACACAAACGGAGGATAAACATATTTTTACAAATGGTTATCCTCATTTTCGAGTGAGCTGCATTTTTCTTCAACCCTTTTCAATTATGGGAAAATTCAGCATGGTGTGAACACGGCCTAGACATACGTCGGAAAGCTGATCCGTCAGGCACGTTTCTGGGGAGCTTTCACGATGCCGGAAAAGGGCCACCCTGCCCTTCCATGCTTTGCCGCAAGATTGCCTTCAGCTCCCGCAGAAGTTCCCGATCGGCAACTTCACCAGTCCGGGGAGCCTCCACACGGCGGGAAGCCACGATGCCCTGCCCGGAGGCCATAACACAGACCTCGTCGCCGAGCAGCAGCGCCTCCTCCACATCATGCGTCACAAGAACGATCCCCATGCCGATGCGCGCGTGCAACGCCATCAGCAATGACTGCATCTGCTCCCGCGTGATGGCGTCCAGCGCGGCGAAGGGTTCGTCCATGAGCAGCACAGGCGGCGACAGGGCCAATACCCGCGCGAGTGCGACCCGCTGTTTCTGGCCTCCGGAAAGTTCCGCCGGGATCTGCCCCTCCCGGCCAGAAAGCCCGGTCAGCGCCAGCATATCGAGAGCCCGCGCACGCCGGGCGTCAGGCGGGACGCCCGCGGCCTCAAGCCCGATCTCCACGTTTTCCAATGCCGTCAGCCACGGGAACAGCGCAGGTTCCTGAAACACGACCGCCCGATCCGGACCGGGGCCGCCGCAAGGCCTGCCTTCCAGCGTCACCGTACCGGCATCGGGGACATCGAACCCGGCAAGGATATTCAGCAATGTCGTCTTGCCGCATCCCGAAGCCCCGATCAGGGCCAATACGCCGCCACGGGGAACGGCGACTGAAACACCCGGCAGCACGAGGCGAGATCCTCCCCCCTTACGGAAGGATTTCCATATCCCGGAACAGGCGAAAAAAGGCGTCATTGCCGCCTCAGGCTCACTGAGGCCGCCGAAAGCGCCCGCACAAGCAACACGTCGCATAGCCACCCCACCAGCGCAATCAGGATAATGCCCGAAACCAGCAGCTCCACGCGCCCCGCCAGCCGCGCATCCATGATCATGGCGCCGAGGCCGTCCGGGACGCCCGTCAGCTCGCCGAGCACCAAATACGAAAAACTCATGCCGAGGGCCACCCGTAAACCCGTCCGCACCTGCGGCATGGCTGACGGAAGCACGACCCGGAAAAAAATGGCCCATCGCCCAAACCCAAGCATACGACCCGCACGGATCAGCACAGGGGGCACTGAGGCCGCTCCCGCCGCCGCATTCAGGTAGGCCGGGAAAAAACCGGCCAGCGCGATCAAAAACACGGTGGCCCGGAAGCCGATGCCAAGCCACAGCAACGCCAGCGGCAGCCAACTTATGCCCGGAACGGCGCGTATCCCATTGATGATCGGTGAAAGCAGGCTCGCCAGGGCGGGAACCCGCCCCGAAGCCAGGCCCAGCGCCACACCGGGGATCGCCGCCAACAGGTAGCCGCTCGCCACACGTCCGAGGCTTGCGGACACATCACCCCAGAAGCGCCCGGCATAGGCATCCGCATGGCCTTCCGATACCGCGCCCATATACGCGCACACCGTTTCCCACACCGTCCCCGGCGACGGCAGGAGATATTCCGGGGCAAGCCCGCCGGATGTTGCCGATTCCCAACAAACGAACAGAAGCAGCGGAAGGAGCCAAGGAAGGATGCGCCCCTTCAAAACCCACGCCCCGGCAAAGCGCCCGGAAGCCCTTAACGGGTTTCCAGGCGGCGGCCCCTCCGGGCCTGCCCCCGCAGCCCCCCGGCGCGGCTCCCCGGTGAAGCCTTTTGGGGGTGACGGCACAGAAGGGGCCTCATGGGGCAATCCCCCGCAGCCTTCCGCCTCCCGCCCCATGCCCGCCGATCCTGCCTTCATGATGTCTTACTTGCCTTCGCGCAGGGCATCCACGAAGCGGCGATCCACCAGCGCGTCATAATCGGGTTCCCTCTTGATGATGCCCAGTTCCAGCATACGCTTGCCGAGGGCGGAAAGCCGCTTCATAAAGGCATCATCCATGTCCCACACAAGTTCCATGTTGTCGGCGGCGTCACGCAGCACGTCAAGCTCCACGCCGAACATCTTCGATGCTGTTCCGAGCCAAAACGCCTTGTCGGACATGCATTGTTCGGTGGCCTTCCGGTGGGCGCGGATCATTTCCATCACGCGCTCCGGCTTTTCCTCCACAAAATCGCGCCGCACGATCATGCCGCTGTTGATGGCCCCGACACCTTCCCCATAATACGGGTAAGCCAAAATTTCCCCGTAGCCCTGCCGCTTCGCCAGCGTGGGCAGAGGCTCACCGGACAGGTAGGCGTCAATGTCCCCCCGGCTGAGGGCGGTTCCCATATCAAAGAAGTCGATGCGGACAAGCCTAGCGTCCCTATCGGGATTGAGCCCGGCGCGGGTGAGGGTCTCCCGCAGCAGGATTTCATGCATTGTACCGGGTACATAGCCGATTTTTTTGCCTTTCAGATCCGCGACGCTTTTGACGCCGCCGTCCTTCCTCACCACAAGCGCGGAGCACTTGTTGCCGAGCGAGGCGACGAGTACGATGGGTTCCCCGCGCGAGGCGGCCTGAATCGCCAGCGCCAGCGTAGTCCCGGTCATATCGAGGCTGCCCGCCAGCAAAGCGGCCTTCTGATCGCCCGGATTGGTGAACGGGTGAACCTTCACCGCTGCGCCGTCCGCAAACGGCGCATACAGGAACGGCTGGATGGTTTGGGCCGTTTTCCATGTGCCTACGTTCCACGTTTCCGCCGCCAGGGACGGCACACACAGGGCCAGGGCCAGTACCAAGGTCAGGAGCAGCTTTCTCATGTTGTGCGCCTCCGGCGGCAAGGGGCTACCGCCCCCTTGACCCCTGTTTGGGGGGCGAGCCGCCCCCCAAACCCCGGCAAGTGCGATCCGTTTTCCTCCCGAACAGTGTTCGGAAGGAAAACGGATCGCTCCTGTCGCGTCAGGTGATCCGCCACGGTTATCATTGCCGAAAAAAAATCCGTTTCCGCATTAAAAATGGCTGTGTTATAAAAAATGGTTGATGCTTTTTTCCTTGAAGTTCCACAGGGATAACCGACAAAATGCCTTAGCCCTGTATTCCGCCAAGAGGAAAACCGGAGAAAAAGGCTGTATTTTCACCGCACTGTGGAGATGAAACAACCACAAACTATAACAAAGCCTTGTTTACTCGTGGTTTCGCTGAAAAGTTATCAACCGTAAACTTAAACACAGCCGCCTTAAAAATACATATGGGGAGGGGATGAGGGTTTCCGTTGCCGGGCAGCCCATGCCGGACATCCCGCCGGGAACCGGCGGCCCATTCCCCCGCCTGAAATAAGGGATTCGATAAGGCCGAAAGTCTTGGGAGGGGAAGGGGGAGGTTTGGAGGGGGGAGGGGAACCCTTCTGGAGAAGGGTTCCCCTCCCCCCTCCAATCATTCCTCTAGCCCTTCACGACATACCCGACATCCCTGAAAAGCCGCTTGGCATCGGCAACAGTGAACCCCTGCCACTCGGCGGAACACTCGGCGTCATTCCGGGGCACGGCGCCGGTCTCCACAACCACGACGTTCGCTCCCCATTCAAGCGCCTCTTTGCAGGGGGGATGGACGCAGATGTCCGGTACGTTCACGCCCCCGCAGATACGGGTGATCGCTACAATCTGGGCAAGGCGGCGATCCGGGAGGGGGGCGTGCGATTCAAAGGGCGTGCCCTTGACGTTGATGCGGGCCATTGCCCCGCTCAAGGCCGCGCCATTGGAAAGGGCCTCCATGAGCACATCCGCGATCTCCTCATCCGTGTGCTCCGGCCCCACGGGTTCCACCAGATGCGCCAGCTTGAGATCCGAATCCCGCACCGCCGCCAGCGTAGCCTTGCGATCCTCAGGCCGGAAGCATGTCGCCTGACCTTCCCCAAGCCGCAGGGAGTGATACACGACATCTATGCCCGACGCGGGCATCGCCTGTGCCTCAACCGGCCCGAATTCACCGGTATTCACCACCAGCCCGTAATCTCCGGGGACGGCCCCGCGCACCTTTTTCGCCAGCGCGCAAAGGCGGTTGAGCCCATAAAATTCCGTTGTCCGCAGCGTCACCCACGACGCGCCCTCGTCTACAAAAGCCCGTGCCGCCTTGATGACGGCTTCGTCGTCCCACTCATGCGGCTCGGCAATCAAGCCCCACTTTTCACCGAACGCGCAAAACCCGCAGTTCATCGAACAGGGGCGGCAGTCGATGCCGATGGCGCTCCACACCCGCCCTTCATTGCCGGCCACGATATGCGCAACCTCCCTGGCCGCACGCCCAAGGTAAGCCGCTTCCTCCGAGTCCGGCGCAAGGGCCAGCAGGCGCAGCACCTCATCCCGCGAGACGGCCATGCCGCGCAGCGCCCGGTTTTTGAGTGCGTCAATGAAAGGATAGATGCCCATCGGCCTGGCCCCGGCAGCAGGCTGGGACGCCCCGCAGCCGCAGGGGGCGGGCGGGAAAAGCGAACCAGAGGGCCGGAACAGATCTTGTGGGGACAGGGAAACGGAATCCTCCGGCATAGGGCATGGTTCCGAATGCATCCCGGAGCGCGCGTCCTGCAAGAACAGCAGCAGGTTGGCGATGAAAGCCTGATGCGAGGTCAGTGTGCGCATCCATTGGTTGAAACAGTGCCCGCCCTTTTCCGTTAGCCTGTACCGCTTACGGGCGGGGCCGCTGCCCTCAAGTTCCCAGTCCGACTTCAGCACACCCTCCTGCTCCATATTCCTCAGCATCCGGTAGACGCCGGTGGCGTCTGGAGGCTGCTTGCGGAAAAGGCTTGTTTCCGCAAGGCGTTGCACCACAAGATAGCCGTGCAGCGGCCCGGAGGACAATACCGCTAAAATCACCGGCTGCACGAACCGCGGCAGGTTCACCCCGGAACAGGGGCAGTTGTCTAGATCCATCATCAGACTAGCTCCATGAGTTGATATAACTCTTTTCTGAAACAGAAGTTCCTGTCAAGGACTTTTTAATATATGCAATAAGGCATAATTAAAAAATTTTTATTGGTTATAGTAAGATACCATACATTCGGGGCAATATCTGCCGTGGATCAAGCCCCATGCCGACAGCGGCAAAGATATATCTAATGAAAAGGCTGTGTCATGGAAAACGGCTGATGCTTTTTCCGTTGAAGCCCCAAAGAAATGGCCAGCAACATGCCTTGGCTATGGATTCCGTCAAGGAGAAAACCGGAGAAAAAGGCCGTATTTTCACCGTGCTGTGGGGATGGAACAATACATGCCCTTTATAGGGCCATAAAAATCCTATCCGTAAGGCTGAAAGGCGCCGAAGGGGACAACACACGCATACCGGCCCTAAAAAAGCCTCAGAGGACGGATATGCGCGAAGGGCCTCCCCAGACGCAAACAGGGGTTCCGAATCAGCCTGAGCCGTCCCGGACCCCCCGTTTGCGTCACACGCCGTGCCCTTTATTTGCAGCCTAACCCGTCATTTGGATATGAATCCCCAAGAAGTGACCAGATAGGTAAGCTGATTCGCGGACATATCAATATTCACCGCGTAGACGGGATCGGCGGTATGCCCAGTGAGGATGGCTTCCTCTTGGGAAGGCTCTTTGACGGTGGCGGCAAGCGCTTTGAAAAAGCCCTGCGTCGTAAACAGGACGGAACAGGCCCCCTCTGTGGCGGTGGAAAAGACATTGAGGCGCTTGCGCATGGCTGTCCAACATTCATCGTCGCTCTTTCCCTGTGCCGCAAGCTGATAGAGATCAGCATGGCCCATTGCAGGCTGTACGGTTATCGGCATGCAGCCGCGAGCGCGCAGGTCGCCGAATATCCGTGCGAGGAGCGGATCACCCATATCTGCATACAAGATCACCGCAGCCGCCTTGCCTTCTTGGAACTGCACTACGCAAGTCCAGTCGGCCTCCATCCACTTGTACGGGAGCTGGAGCATATCCGCGTTGTCGGTAGGTTTTGCGCCGAGCGCTTTCGCCTCATCTTGGGACATGCCGAGCGAGAATGGGCCGATGCCTCGTTCCCCCGCAGGGGAAGCGCTCCCGGCGGAAGCGGCAGGGGAAGGGCCTCCGGCGGGAACGGCGGTTTCCGGGCTGGTGGCATGGTCAACGGCAGCGCCGGAAGAAGGCTTGGCGGGATTGGAGTCGGCGGATTGGGCAGGCGCTGCGGAGGCGGCTTTTTCCTGAGCCGCAGCCGGATCATCCGCCAGCGCTGCGGAAGAGGCGAACAGCACGGCGGCAAGCCCAAAAAGGATATGTTTCATGATTGGAACCTCTCTGATTATCGTGTCCGCGCGGAACGCCGCGTACTGCCAGTGCCAGACAGGAAATCATCCCTTTTGTCAAGGCTGATGGAGAAATGTTGATGCCCGGCGCAAAAAAGGGTTGTGGCGCCGTCATAAAGAACGTATTGATTTCATTTGAAGACAAAGATATGTTCTGCAAACCTTTTTTGTGGCCCTGTCATAGCATGCGGCTGTTTCATCTCCACAGCACGGTGAAAATACGGCCTTTTTTCCGGTTTTCCCTCGGCGGGATACACGGCTAAGGCATTTTGCCTGTTATCCTTTTGGAGTTTCAAGGAAAAAAGCATCAACCATTTTCTATGACACAGCCTTTCATCATCACGGGGAACCCATGGAAAACCGTCTTTATGCCTTTGACTGGAAGTATATTGGCGACATAGAGCTTGGCCGCCCTAATCTTGGCAAAATGGCCCGCCTTGAAATCTACAGGCTCTTCCAATACACCTTGCGCGACGTGCTTGAGGCTGAATACGGTACGGGGCAATCTGAAAGGTTGTTATATAAAGCGGGGTTCCTCGCCGGGATGGAATTCTGCAAACGGTATGTTGGGAAATGCGCATCGTTCAGCGATTTCGCCGCTAAGGCCCAAACCGCCCTTGAAGAGATGGGGGTCGGCATCCTCCACATTGAACATGCCGACATGGATAAGCTGGAGTTCACGCTCACCGTGGCGGAGGATCTGGACTGTTCCGGGCTCCCGGATTTGGGCCATGTCGTCTGTACGTATGACGAAGGGTTTATTTCCGGCCTTTTTGAGAGCTTTACGGGCAAGCCTTTTGAAGCCAAAGAAGTTGACTGTTGGTGTACGGGCGACAGAACATGCCGTTTTGAAGTCAAACCTGCTGCCGAGTGACTCATGACAGCTCCCCTCTCGACGGATGAAGCGACAGCGATTCTTTCGTCCATCCTCATGGATCCCCAGTGGTCTGCGGATTCCATCGCCGGATTGCCCGAAGACGATCCTTTCGGCAAGCTTTGTTGTGATTTGGCCGAAATCCGCGCGCACGTACAAGCCTTGTCCAAGGGAGACCTGAGCAGAGGGAACAAGGCACGCGGCTTCGTAGCCGGATCGCTCAAGGCTACGGAGGCCAACCTGCGCCACCTTACATGGCAGATGGAACGCGTCTCGCAGGGGGACTATTCGCAGTCCGTATCGTTCATGGGAGATTTTTCCAAGGCATTCAACAAGATGAGCCGGGAGATGCACAGCAGGGCCGAGGAGCTTTCCCGGCTGCTCGAACGGTATCGGGTGCCTGCGGACGAGGATACGCTGACGGGGCTCCTCAACCGGCGCACCTTTTTTAAATTGGCCATGAGCGAACTCCGGCGCGCGAAGGAATTCCATCAGGATTCCCATCCGGCACTTTGCCTCGCCCTTGCCGATCTCGACAACTTTAAAAACGTAAACGGACACTTTGGGCACGCCAACGGGGACAGGGTTCTTCAGCTCTTTGCCTGCCGCCTGCGTGAAGCCTCCCATGACGATGATTTGTGCTGCCGTTTCGGGGGCGACGAATTTATCATCCTGCTCCCCCGAATCGGCAGGGATGAAAGCATCGAACACGTCAACCGCTTACGGGAAATCTGCTCGCTGGCCCCTACTCATGGGCCAGCCCCTGAAATGAAGGTCACGGCCAGCTTCGGCCTGTCCTTCATCGGCGAATCCGAACTGCTCAATACGTTCAATTCCGTTGAAATCCTTGAACATGCCATTCAAGTCGCCGACCATCGCCTTGCCCGTGCCAAACAGGAAGGCCGGAACCGCATCTGTTCCGCAGGATAAAACGGCATCCCTGTTCAGGGCAGCCGTTGGCGGCCCCGTTCCATGCCGTGCGGAACGCGGGCACGTCCTCCGGCGATGATGGCCTCAAGGCCGCCCATCATCAACCCCTGAAAGGCCCCCGGCGCTGCTGCCCGCCGATGTCGGTATAAAAGCGATACGGCATGCCATGCCCGTCCCTCCGCCCTTCGGCACAGCAGGCATTGCATCCATACCTTGCCGCCGCCCTTCCCCGGATGCGGAAGGGGAAGCCGAGGAACAGCGGCATCCCTTCGCTGAGGCAGGCGGGCCTCTGTTCGCCGTTCCCTCGCCCCCTTTATGGACACGGGCTGCGGGGCTCCTCCCAATATTTCAGAAAATACAAGCCTGCAAAAGGATGTTCCCTCCGCCCATACAAAAGATGCCCGTTTCCAAACGGGAACATGGCCGCCGGGCCATGCGGGCCCCATTCAGCGGGCCTTCCTCTTTTTGCCGAAAAGCCCTACCTTGGAAGGGAAGAAAGGGCGCTGACGGCGCCTCCAACCTTTTCCACACAACGCCATGAAGACAGAATTTGAAACAGCCACAACGGATCTTGCCCGCAGAGTCCCCCCACACAGTGCGGAAGCCGAGCGGGCCGTGCTCGCCGGGCTGATCCTGCGCCCTTCCGCAATGGGGCAGATCGCCCCCATGCTGCACCCGGAAGATTTTTACCTGCCCGCACATCAGACGCTGTATGCGGCGGCCCTTGGGCTCCATACCGACAACCGGCCCGTGGATCTCGTTACCCTTGCGGAACACCTGCGCGATCAGGGTTCGCTGGAACAGGCGGGCGGCGCGGCCTATATCGCGGAGCTGGCGCAGTCGCATGTCAGCGCGGCAAACGCCGAGTATTACGCCAAGCTCGTGCGGGACAAATCCATCCAGCGCGGGCTCATCGAGGCGGGGGCCAAGATCGTTTCCACGGGCTTCGACACGTCAAAGGATCTGGCCGGGCTCATCGACGAGGCCGAGCAGTCCGTCATGGCGGTCTCCAGCCGTACCAGTTCCGGGGGGTTCCGGCCCGTGCAGGCGCTCGTGGGGGACGTGGTGGACGCCGTGCTCAAGCCCGCCGCGGGCGGGATCACCGGGCTCGCTACCGGCTATCCCGAACTCGACGCCATCACGCGGGGGCTCCAACCTTCGGATCTGATCATCATTGCGGCGCGCCCTGCGATGGGCAAAACCGCCCTTGCCCTCAACCTCGCCATGCGTGCCGCCATCAGCGAAGGCGCGCCCGTGGGCATCTTCTCGCTGGAAATGTCCGAACACCAGCTTGTCCAGCGCATGATCAGCCTGTGGGGGAAAATCCCGCAGGAACAGCTTTCCACAGGCCGCCTGAGCAAAACCGAGGGGGCACGGTTCTTTGAGACCGCCGATCTGCTCCGAACCGCGCCGCTGTTCATCAACGAGACGCCCGCCATCAGTACCCTCGAACTCCGTTCGCAGGCCCGGCGGCTCAAGGCCGAGCATGGCCTTGGGCTTATCGTGGTGGACTATTTGCAGCTTATGCGCTCCTCGCGGCGCACGGACTCGCGTGAACTCGAAATTTCGGATATTTCCCGTTCGCTCAAAGCCATAGCCAAGGAACTCAACGTGCCGGTCGTGGCGCTTTCGCAGCTCAACCGCAAGGTCGAGGAGCGCAAGGACAACCGCCCCCTGCTCTCCGACTTGCGGGAATCCGGGGCCATCGAACAGGATGCCGACATCGTGCTCTTCCTCTACCGTGAGGAAGTCTATAAGCCTGACACGCCGAAAAAAGGCATCGCCGAGCTCATCATCGGCAAGCACCGCAACGGGCGTATCGGAACCGTGGAACTGGCTTTCCTGCCGCAGTACACCGCCTTTGAACCGCTCGCCAAAGATCGCTGATCGGCAAAGGATCGCTGATCAGCAACGGTGGATTTGCCGAACAGACATTCCTGTTGGGGGGAGACTAGGCCGTGTCGTCGTTTTACATGTAATTATTTGAAATTATTGAAAACAATCTTTTTATGATTTAAAAATAGTTACACAGTTTCAACAGATTATATCTAATTCACGACACGGCCTAAGGCGCTTGGGGAAGGAGAGCTTTTCCGAAAGGCTGTGTTAAAGAAAATGGTTGATGCTTTTTCCTTGAAACTTCAAATGGATAGCCGGAAAAATGCCTTAGCCGTGGCTCACGCCAAGGGAAAAACTGGAAAAAAGGCCGTATTTTTCACCGCTCTGTGGAGATGAAACAACCACATTCCATGACGGGCCTTCTGAAAAGGCCCCTTCTCCAAACCTGTCAGGGTGCCCCCGTTTCAAGCGTGTTCCCCGCTTTCCGAGGATGTTATGCGGAGCTGGCTCCTGTCCACAGCATCCTTTGATGTGCTTTCCCGCTGAGGGAAACCCCCGTTCACTCCGGCTTGTATATCTAAGGCCGCAATGCAGGGCGTGCGAAAATGCACAGCCCTCTCCCCGCACATGGCGCAATGCCCGAATAGGACTTCCCTATGGCATTGCCCGCTGGATACGGACGGGGCGCTTCCACCGCCCCGTTTTTCGCATTTTTCGGCGCATCGTTCCGTTGCAAGAAATCACGCCGGAACAGCCTTGCTATATTCCTCTAATAGGCTGAATATACTTTAGGTTATGTAACTTTTCGTTGAAGGCGCCATCATTGGGGCATCTCATTGGTACGTTATTGGGAGCTCCAAAGAATAGAGGCTTCAGTGTTTTTCATGATAAAATATACTGTATTTTCAATGTAATAGCATATTTTTTCAAGAATTTTGAAAAAAAGCGAACTTTATACTTGAAAAAGAATTTCAATTTCATTATTGTCTTTTCACGGACGACGAGGAAGCAGGCAGTACCCCCGTCTCCAGTCAAACTGTTGCCGAGAAATCGGCACAGGAGCCGGGAGGTGGTTGGCCCGGCTTCTCCAGCCGGATGCCGATCCCCCCCCTCGGAAGCAGTCCTTCGGCATCCGGCAAAGAAATTTCTGAACACATGGGCTTTTCTCAGCTTCGCGTGTTCTCATTGCCTTTTCCGGCCCAAAAGAGCGAGTGTACGGGAACAAAACCGTTTCATCATGGAGTAGAGCATGAGTAAAGTACTGATTGTTTACGGCTCCACGACCGGCAACACGGAAGCTCTCGCGGAAATCCTTGGACGCTTTATCCAAGAGGCCGGACATGAGCCCACCCTTCTCAATGCCGCCGACGCCAGCGCGCCCGGGCTTTGCGACGGATGGGATATGATCCTTTTCGGCTGTTCCGCATGGGGCGACGACGAAATCGTCCTACAGGACGATTTTGATACGTTGTTCCAGCAGTTCGACCTCATCAACGCCAAGGGGCACAAAACAGCCTGTTTCGCCACGGGGGACCGCAGTTTCACATACTTCTGCGGGGCCGTCGACGTCATCGAAGGCGCTCTTGAACGGCTGGGCGCGAATGTTGTCGCTGAGGGCCTTAAAATCGATGGGCAAGCCCAGTCCGACCAGCCGGAAATCCACGAATGGGCCAAGGCTGTCCTTGAGGCGTTGTAGGAACCCAAAAAATCTTCCTTCCAAATGCTCGTTTCCTTGCGAGCGCAACGGGCCGGAGTCATCTCGACCTCTCCGACCCACCCCCCTCCTCCTTGCGCCCCGGTTCGACCGCCGAACCGGGGCGATACTTTTTCCATCATTGAGCCCTCAAGGGAATATGGCTATCCAAACCATCCCCTCTTCCATGCCGCGCCCAATGCCGCCGAGTTACGCCTCATTGGGGCAGGGCCCTTTACAAGTACAGTACGCCGTGCCTTCTTGCGCTCTAGGGCCCTTCAAACATTCGCACCCCGCACCGTTTCCTCCCAAAAAGCCAAGGAGTCCTCCCCCGGTGGCGTGCTTTTCGTAAAGGCTGTGTCCTAGGTCGTGTCGTTATTTCACATATAATTATTTAAAACTATTAAAAATAATCTTTTTACAACCTAAAAACAATTAAACAATTTCAATAGATTATATAATTGACGGCACAACCTAAAAAACGGCTGATGTTTTTTTCTTGGCGCTGTCATGGTATCTGGCTGTTTCATATCTGCAATATGCTGAAAATACAGATTCTTTCTCCAATTTTTTGCTGATGGGCTCCATGATTGGGGTATCTTATTGGCTATTCCTTTGAAATTTCAAGAAATAACGTATCAACCGTCTTCTATGGCACAGCCTTTCTCAAAGTTTAAAAGGAAGAACCAATAGGATACCTCTAAAGCCGCCAACGGAAAAAACTGGAAAAAAAGGCTGTATTTTCGCCATACTGAAGAGATGAAACAACTACATATCATGACGGAGCCTTTTTCGTCTCCATTACCTGATTCCCCTCCTCAGCGTTTTCCCGGAACGAGCTCTTTTCGCATTTGGCTGTGCCCTAGAAAGCGGCTGATACTTTTTCCTTGAAGTTCCAAAGGAACAAGCAACATGCCTTAGCCGGGGATTCCGCCAAGGGGAAAGCTGGAGAAAAAGGCCGTCTTTTCACCGTGCGGTGAGGATGAAGCAACCACATACTATGGCAGATCCTTCGTGAGGAGTCCCTTGTTTTCCCCTGTCTTCATAGGAATCTTCACCAGTCAGCATCTGTCATTGACAATTTGCAACAGGCATCCATCCAGAAAAATTTTCCCTCAGTTTCCTTGAAAGGACTGTTTCTGTTCATCACCATCTGTTACCGTCAGACAACATCTGCAACCAGCAGTGAATGACTGACAATGATAGCTTCGGACAGGCATTGCCAGACACGAAAACGGAGCACGTCAAAACGGCCACTAATACTCAATAACCATGTAGAATAAAAATATATTTATATAAAGAAACAACAGGGAAGATGTGCTATCGAGGTGTCATCGAAGAAGCTGAGGATGTCCGCTCCTTCCTATCGGAAACGATTCGGCAAAATATTCGCTTTTTGTATATATTACATTGAAATATTATGAAAAATTTAATTATAGAAACTGTTTTCCCCCTGCATCCGCCTTTCCTAAGGATTCAGAGAGCCTCAATAAAAAATCCACGAAAACCTTTTTTAGGTGTCAACGAAAACAATACGTTATCGACAGTGACAGCTAAAGTGCGTTCGTGACGGCTTATGACGCACATTAGCTGTCATATGGCTTTCCAGAGAAAAAACGAAGGACAGCGCACGACGGGAAGCTATACGGCAATATGCCCACTGATTGACGATAATAGATTGAAAAATATATTTATTTTTCAAAAATACCCAAAACGTCTGAACGCCCACCGTGCAGGGAAGGGAACCCGGCACGGCCAAGAGTATATACGGATATGGAAATGGCGGAGCGGCATCAAAAGGACAACGCATAAAAAAGGCCGTTTACACGGCCTCGTTTGTCTAGTCTTCTTTCCTGCGCCCCCGCCTTCGGGATGGAAGGGCTTCGGCTGTACGGTTGAGGATCACGATATTCCCCTTGGTCAGGATACTGGTTTTCTCCAGCACCTTCTTTTCCGCCAATTCCGCGATGGCATCCCGAATCTGCCGGCGCGTTTCCTTTAACGGCGAGCGCGGATCCATATTCAGCGCCAATGCCAGCGTGCGGATATCCCCCCGGAAAACCGGGTTTTCCCTGTGCGACTGGCAGAAGCGGTACATGGCCTTCGCAATGCTTCCCCTGATCTGGAAGCGCTTGGCCACGTCAATCCAAGTAAGCCTGTTCGCCACGTACATTTCCCGGAAGAACGGGCTGATTGTCACTGAAATATCCCGTTCCGCATCATTTTTTCCGCGCAGGCGCAAATTCGAGATAATGTGCGTAAGGTCGTAGAACGTCTCCTGCCCCCTTTCACGCACCACCAATTCGATGGTTCCGTGCGCAAGGCATGTGAGCCCTGTCACCAAGCGCGTATAATGGTTCTTCCCCGGCCTCTTATGCCCCATCAAACGCAGGATCGGCAGCAACGGGCCGCGATAGGTAAATTTTCCCGTACCGCTCTCCGGGAACGCCGACCGCACAGGTTCCGGAAAAGCCTCCACGCCTCCGGAAACATACGGGGCTTCGGGGAGCTCCGGGGCGACAGGCACAAAACCCTCTTCCGTATCCTTTGCGGGAAGCGTTCCGGCCGAGCGGGCATGGCGTGCCTCGACCCCCTCAGCCCCGGATTCAATGATCGCCAGCAGAGCCATCAGCACATCCTCCTCCTCAACGCTGAGTTTCGGCCCCGTATAAAGGATATCACCCCACGGCCCAGAAGAGATGCGTTCCTTAAAGAAGAAAGCCCCAGACGCCGCAATGCCGCCTTTTTCACGCGAAGTAATGTCGGGATCACGCATCAGCGCATCCCGGCGCCCCTTTTCAAGGTTATTCATCGGAAAAAACGGCGAAACGCGTGCAATGCTGGTTGGATAGCCGCACCAAAGTGAAGGGCGTTCCTCAGCTTTAGGGGCAGGCAGGGGGGCTGGAGGAGCGGCCTCAACAGGGCTGGGCGCAGGAACGGGCTTCGGTGAAGCCGCCCTGACGACTTCACACGCCGCCTCCCTCGCCTGTTCGCGGGCGAGCTCCTCAAGGCTCACAGGCAAGGGCCGTTTCCGCTCATCAGGCGCGGCAAGCGGACGGCAAGCCTTAGAGGAAGGGCTTCCATTTCTGCGCCACTCTTCAATGATCGCAACGATAAAAGCCGGAACATCCTTCCAGTCGAGTGCATCGATCTGCGCGGCAAGCGTGGGGTTGTACAGCCTCAGGCGCTCCCGCTCCTCAGGGGAAAGGGGGGAGGGGCCAGCCGCCTCAAGAAAGCCCTGCAACGCTTCACCTACGGATTTCATCTTATTGGCCATAGCAATATTCCGCATTAGAGCACCAGCCTGCCGTCCAAACGGCACAAGGGCCGCCGGAAGGTGCTGAAACCCGGAGGCGCCGGGCGCGCATCCATAGAAGAAAAAGGTGTCAAACTCCGCAAAAGGCCTTTCTTTCCCCAGCCCTCGCCGCTCATTTCCGACTCTAGAAAATGTTGATGGCGGCCATTCTCCGCATACATTTACCGCTTTTATTCAGGATGATCATTGACTTTTTTTGTGTATCGTGCAAAAAAATCGACACATCATACGTAAATCGGAGGATCTCATGGCAGCGAAAGTCATCGCTTTTGCAAACCACAAAGGTGGCGTGGGCAAGACCGCGAGCACTGTTAACGTAGCGTATTGCCTCGCTAAACGCAAACGCCGTGTGCTTGTTGTGGACTGTGATCCTCAGGGGAACGCCTCGCTGACCCTCGGAACCATATCTCCATACGAGCAACCCCGCACCGTGGCAAATCTTTTTACCGGGCTTTCGTTTTCGGCGGCGGCCGTGCCTTCCAAATATGAAGGGCTGGATCTGATCCCCGCCAATCTGAACGTGTACGCTACGGTAAGTACGCTTTCCAATTCCATCAAGCGCTTTTTCGGATTCCGCCAGGCGCTCGATAAGGCGGCACTGAACACCTACGATTACATCCTGCTGGATTGCCCGCCCACTATTGAGGGCGCGCTCCTGACGAACGCGCTTATCATTACGGACTATATCATTATTCCGGTTGGAGTTGAGGACACTTATGCCCTTTCCGGCGTGAGCCATCTTATCAAGGTCGCGGAAACCCTGCGTGCCGATACCGAGTCGAACCTCGCGATCATGGGCGTACTGCTGACTATGTACGACGGCCGCAATAATGCCGCGAAGACCATCCGCAACGTGGCGATTGGGACTTTCGGCGAGGAAATGGTATTCCGTACGACCATCCCAAGAAATACTACGCTGAACAAGGCCGTTATGAGCAATCTTGCCGTCTGCGACTACGATGACGGTTGTTCTTCCTGCCGCAGCTACCGTGAGTTGGCACAAGAAATAGAAGCCCGGCTTGATCCCAAAAATGCCTGAGCATCCCAAATGGGCATGCGGGCAAGGCCTGTTTTGGCGCTTCATATTCCTCTTTTTAATTTGAATGATTGGTAACATCTAATTCTTTCCCGGAAGAGGCAACGTGTACCGTTAGGGATTGAATCTCGTTATTAGCCGTACCATGCTACTTATGAGTAATATCCTTTCTCCGCCAGAAACAGCTTTCCCCCTCCCGGTGCACTTTATCCTCTTCCTTCCGTAAGGAACTGACATGGCTAAGAAATCAAGCATGCCGGACTTTACCTTCGCTCTAGGTGCCGACCTTCGGGAAGCGGCCGCCAAGATGCGTAAAATGAGCCAGCCGCCGAAGCATCAATCTGATGAGGCCATAGATGCCATGTCCGGCGATGCGGAAAGCACCGTCGAATCCCCAGTAGCGGCCCCCCCCATTGCTGAGGAAGAAATAACGCCGGCCCCCAATCCCGATGCGCCCATCTGCGAAGAGCCGCCTCAGGCGGCCCCCTGCACATCTGCCGTAGCTGGGCCCTCCGAGGGAAATCTTGCCCCCGCAGACTCCGCTTGTGCCCCCGCAGACTCCGCTTGTGCCGCAGCAGACAGCGGCTTGCAGCCTCTTGAAGGGACGGGCTCCACCCCCTCTCAAACAGCCGGACAAGGGACGGCAGAGCCTTCTGAGCTGCCTGCTGCTTCTGAAAAGGAAATCCCCCTCCCTGCCACCGTTGCGAAGACAGAACCATTCCTGAGCCCTTCCCCTGAACCCCATCCAGCTTCAGGGGAGGTTTTCAATGCTGCCTGCACACCGGATGCCCCCCCCGCATATTCCCACTCAGCTAGCCGGGATGAACCTTCTGCCGCACAGATTCAGGCAGCGCATGACATCTCGGATTGTATAAAAGCATCAATGTCAGTTGATGACAGCTTAATACAGAAAACAACAACTGACGACAGTCAAAAACAATCCGCCCCATGCCAGCCAACGGTTCTTCTTTCCAGAGATATAGACTGTCAACAACTGTCATACACCTATCACAAACAGTCATCGTCTGACATCGTGACAGACACATCGCAGGATATTTGCCAAGCGCCTTCCGCTCATGCTGATCCGGTAAGACAGCCGGAGGATATAGCCAGCCACGCAGCAGACACACAGGCATCACATACTCAGTCACAAACTGTCACTGACTATCAATTCTATACGACAACAGGAATGGAGTCCCTTTATCCTGACGGGCAATCTCCACTCTTAGCGGAACCTTTTCAATCTAAGACCGTTGTCTCCCCAAACGCTGTGGCTGCACGTCCCGCATCTCAAAATGACAGCTTCAAATCGTCACAAACAGTCATCAGTGTAGCAACTCCCCATGATCACCCCGATAGTTCTTTCCATTCAGAGCAAATAAAACATACGTCCACGCAATCCGCCGTCCCCCAAGGCATTTCGCCGTCCATAGCTGCGGCCACACTTCAAAATGCCCATCTTGGCGGAGCACGGCAGATACTTCTAGATGCGCTCACCGCATTGAGGCAACAATCCCCCCAAGTCGTCGTCAACCTTAAACGCCTAGCCCCAGCGATCGGGCTTTCCTACGGCACAGTCCGCAACACCATAAGCCGCCTTGTACGCGAAGGCGTCATCTGTACAACGCAAGTCCGCACCGGAGATGCACACGGCGTATGTGTCGAATTCATTGATGACAATCCATTACCGACAATGACTGTCCCTTCACGTATCAAACAGTCAACAACCTATCAGCAACAATCACAGGCAGTCACAAAAACGCCTGAAGCGGCACCTGCGTTACCGCTGGATGACACCTGCATATGGAATACTGATGGAGACTTCATCGCCATTTTGTGGCCTTTTGCTGCGGCTGCGGGGTTCGGGCCAGCCCATCTGACACAGCTTAAGCGTGCCTATCAGTTGCAGGGATGGGAACCGGAAAACGTGCCGCGGTGTTTGCGCTACCTTGATTGGGAGCTTGCCAATGGCGTCTCCTCAGGCCCTGAGCATGTCACCCTATGGCTGCGCATCATGCAGCGGCAAGGGCACTATCCGCGTCCTGAAGGGTATGTAGATCCTGAAGTGCTGCGTCTCCGTCAAAAAGCCGAAGAGGAACGTGAACTCGCGGAAGCCCGCAGCCTCTTTAAGTAATTCGCTCTTTTTTCACCAAAAGAAAACCGCGGCCGGTCTGGATGTAGTACAGACCAGACCGCCCCTTGTCCCCAGCATTAGGCACACCGGATGCTCTGGAGCAATTCATTATAACATATTACAATTATGTTATAATTTTAAAGTTTAAGGGACGCTCGATCCGGCATTGCCAGCGCAAATAAATGGGGCTTATGCCTTCCGGCGACCGCCTGTTTCCCGCAGTTGGAAGAGTATTTTCGACGTGAAAACATTTGGCTGTGCCATAGAAAATGGCTGCTGCTTTTTTCTTTGAAGTTCCAAAGGGATAACCAACAACATGTTTTAGCTGTGGATTCCGTCAATGGGAAAACCGGATAAAAAAGCCGTATTTTCCGCGTGCTGTGGAGATGGAACAAGCACATATCATGACACAGCCAAACCTTTTAAAAAAATTTACTGTTTGGAATAGCTAATGACAGTTATCGACCGTCATTAATAGTTATCTAAAAAATTCCCTTTGTACTATAAAAACCGTTACTGACCATCATCAGCTATCATCAAGAGTAATTATTTGTCGATGACCATCATTCAGCACATATAATACGGCTTTGAACCTCCGCCGCTGAGTGTCACACACACACACACACACACACTCTCTCTCTCTCTCTCTCTCTCTCTCTCTCTCTCTCTCTCTCCTACCTACCTGTGTTCATTCTTAGCAGTTGCTGTTTTCCGCAGAGGGAAAATTATTTTCTTATTGAACTCCTTTGGAATATTGAAATCCTTATAGGGGCCCGTTCAGCCCTTGATGCTCAAGGGATTTGAAAGGCTGGTGGTGGGCATTTAGCCGTATTCAAGTGGGGGATTTACCGAAAAAAGGTGGTCATTTGACCGTACATGGGGAGCCATTTTACCGAAAGTGGGCATTATGACGAATATGAGAAAGAGCCTGTTTCCCGTATTGCCGCAATGGGGGAACCCAAAAGCGGGTCAGCGCTTCCTTTTCGGTAATGTTTGGATCAACATAAAATATGTTACAGCAGAGTAAAATGTGGTAACTGGCCTTAAGGCAGGAACATACGGAAAGCAGGGTGATGGCCTCCTCTGTTTGCCAAAGTTTTTGCGTGCCATAATTTGTGTGCAGGCAACCTGCTGGAACCATACTTAAAAAGATATGCGAAAAATGAAGGGATGATGAAGAAAGTAGAGAATGGAAACTGTGATGAATCCCTTTAGAAAAGGTTCCCGTGTGATGTTGAATCATTGAAAGACGGGTTTCCGGGGAGGATATGAAAAAGGCGGGGAAAATATTTTCTCCGCCTGCTGTTTTTTGAGTGCCGTTCGCCGCATGAAGCGAACACGCGTTTATTATCTTTGTCCAGATTTTCCTACGTTCGATCTGTGTATCGGCTCTCTTTGGGATGGAAGCGGGAAAAGGTTATCGTTTCCCCTTTTGATCCGGAGTTGGGGGTTCTCCGTATCATGCTGCTTATGAGCAGGTAAAAAAGCGGGCTCCGCATTCCAAAAAAAGCGGCGGGGAAGCTGGCGGGGTCTCTTTCTGTCTATGGCCGGGAACGAAGGCTAGTTGTGCTCGGCCCCGCAGCTTCACGGCATGGGAGGAGCCGGAAAACGGTTCACACATGAGCATGTTGCGCCGCCTTCCGGGATGCCGCCTTTTCCGTTTCATGTTTCGGAAAAGGCTCGTTGCCCTTCAAGGCGAGATGGCATAGGCGTTCCTCTTCTTCAAGACAGGATTCCACCTCTTTGGAGAGCGCCTCCTTGAGGCTTGAAAAGGGGAGGGCCTTGTGCTCAACGCGGTAGATGGTGCGGTCGAACTGGGCGTTGCTTACCCCGACGATGAACAGTTCGCCGGCGCGGACTTCCCGTTGCACGATGCGCGGGGAGAGGCAGGAGAGCATGCCCGGATTGCGGAGAACTTGCTTGATGGAATCGTTATGCTCAAATTCGAGAAGGATCTGCGGACGCAGGCCGCGCGGGGTAAGTTGGCGCAGGAATGTTTCCCGCGTCCCTGATCCCGGTTCGCGCAGCAGCCAATGGCGGCTGAGCAGGGCCTCAATGGGGTACGGCCCGGCCTCGGCCAAAGCCTTGTCCGCGGTAACGATCACGAGGGATTCCTTGGCGAGGGGGGTGATCTCCACGGCGAGGTTGTGGACGTCCCCTTCCACAAATCCGACGTCGAGCAGGCCGTGTTCCACATGGCGCACAATATCCGCCGTATTCCCCGACTCACATTCGATTTCGACATGGCGATGCCGCATCTTGAAATTATACAGCACTTGCGGCAGCACGAAGTCGGACAGCGTGGTGGACGCGCCGATGCGGATTTTGCCCGCCAGCTCGTCACTCGCCACCAGCGCGAGCACATTCTTGAGTTGATTGTACAGCGGGGCCAGCCGTTCTTCGAGCAGCCGCCCCTTGTCGTTGAGCCGGATGCCCCGGCCCATCCGGTCGAACAGAGAAACCCCCAGCTCCGCCTCAAAATCCCGGAGCGCACTGGAAACCGCCGCTTGCGATATGAACAGCTTGGCCGCAGTGTCCCGCATATTCGGCGTCCTCGCCAGGGCCAAAAAAACTTCCAGATACCGAAGCGTCATAAACCCCTCCTCTTTGCTGCCGGTTGTCTGCGGCAAACCGCAATGCCATCCTTCCTTGGTAACGGATCCGGTATGGGACGGCAACCGTACTGAAACGCAACATATGGAAGATGTTTCTTTTTTCCCATGCCTTTTTTAGCATGGGTTACGCCGTTGAAGGACGCTTGGGCGCCCCCGCGTGAGGGGGGCCGCCTGTGCCCATTCGGAATCCATTCAGGGATATGTTCATGCAACAGCGTGAAAATACGTTTGTTTTTTTGACAGTCGCGTGAATGCGCCGTGGGACGTCGCCAGACGATATTTGTTGTACGTTCTTTTGTGAACGCCGACGGCATTCCGTTTCCGTTTGATCCTGCCCCGCCCTGATGTGGGATCAGGCCCAGTGCGGCAAAGAAGGCAGGAGGGCACTCTTGTGGGTGTCTGGTAACGTATTGGGGAAGAAGGCTCACAAAGGTTCTGAAAAGAGGAAGGGGGAACATTTCAATGAATGTTCCCCCCAAAGCCTGATGCCTTCAAAGCCCAACTGCGCTAAAAGTTGAGGGCGAGGATGGAGCGGGTTACGAAATAGCCGCCGCCGATGAGCCACAGGGCGAGTACGCCCGCAAGGAGGAAGGGCTTGGGGCCGACCATGCGAACCTTTTCGAGGCTGGTTTCCATGCCGAGGGCACACATGGCCATAGTGAGCATAAAGATATCCAGCGAATTGATGACGCTGACGGCCTGCTTGGGGATGATGCCGAGCGAGTTGATGCCGATGCACGCGATGAACAGGACGGCGAACCACGGGAAGTTGCTGAAACTGTAGGTGCCGTAGGAAGGCGCACGGCTTTCCTCTTCCGTTTTTTCAGGGAATCGGTTCAGCCAGAAGCCGAGGCAAATGAGCAGGGGCGCGATCATGATTACGCGGATCATCTTGACGATGACGGCGGTGTTGCCCGCATCGGCGGAAACGGCTTGTCCGGCGGCTACGGCGTGCGCGACCTCATGCAGGGTTCCGCCCACGAACATGCCGTAAGCCTTTTCGCCCATGTCAAGGAAGCCGTGGCTGTACAGGAAGGGATAGACGAACATGGCGATGGTTCCGAAAACCACGACCGTGCCCACGGCGATGCTGCTTTCATAGGATTCGCCCTTAACCACGGGTTCGGCGGCGAGTACGGCGGCGGCCCCGCAAACGGAGCTCCCGGCGGCTGTGAGCAGGGCAAGGCGGCGGGGCAGGCCGAAGGCCTTGATCCCAAGCCAAGCGCCGCCGAGAAACGTGCTTATCAACATGATGGAGCTGATCGCCAGCCCGTTGAAACCGACGAGCAGGAGATCCTGGAAGGTAAGGCGGAAGCCGTAAAGGACGATGGCGGCGCGCAGCAATACCTTGGAAGAGAGCAGGATGCCGGGCAGCCAGTAGACTGGAAGATGCAGCCGGAGCGTATTGCCGTAAATCATGCCGAGCACGATGCCCACAATGAGGGGGCTGATGCCCAAAAGGGAAATGTAATGCCACTGTGAAAGCTGATAGGCGGCGCTGGCGAACAAGACGACAAACAGGATGCCGTTCATGAGCTGTATATGGTATCCGTTCCCGATGGCTTTTTCCGACTGCATGGATGGGCTCCTTTGCGGTTTATTGATGACGTGCGGACTTTGCAGCATCTGTTTTGTCTTATCCCCATCCTGAAAACAAACGGATAAATCGTATCGGTTCAATAAACGAAACTATTCAGTATCCTGTTGAGAATATTCATTTATCTGTGACATGCATCACAAAGTGGGAAAGAGGTTCGTGAATCCCCCCGCACGAAACGGCATAAAAAAAGGCCGTCCTTTGGGACAGCCTTCTCGTGCCGCACGGCGTTTTGCAGTTCGATACATCAGATTTCCTTAGTGGTGCAGTAGATGCGGCTAATGCCGACGGCCAGAATGGTGAAGGGCCTCAAAGTGAAAAGGGACTGGATGGTCATGATGAACCTCCCCCAAAGGTCAACTGTCCAGGATAGCGGAACAAATGCGGAACATGGCGGCGGCAAGGAGCAGGAAGGGGAGCATTGAGAGCACGGACTGCATGGTCATGGGAAAACTCCATTTTTAGCGGGGTTGAACGGCACGGGGCGGCGTTGCACGCGAAGAAAAGTGTATAAGGAGAACGAAAGGGGTTGAGCGGAGCTCCTTGCTCCCTTTAACGCTTCATCCTCCCGTGCGGAACGGATGTAGCAAAGATGTCCATGCCGAGAAGGGGAAAGGCCAACTGAGCGGGTATGAAAGGCCCCTAATAAGAAATGCAGAATATCGTTGTCTTGCCGTATGTGGCGCATGGGCTTTATAGAAGCGCATGGGAGTAGCACCATAAGGTTCGGCCAACGCTGGCTGTGTCAATACGGCGGTATCCCTTTTGTCCGGTTGATATTTTTACATCTTCTTCATGGCTTGAAGGAGACTGTAGGTAAGGAGCAAAGCGATATTGAAAAGAAGCAGGGAGGACTGGGCAAACATATCTGTTCTCAGCACCATATTTTTGTGAATGTTTTTACATTTCCTTCATGGCACAATAACCGCGTACCAGACCGACGAGAAGAAAGACAACCGTAAGGAGAATGAACCGAGACTGCATATCCATAATGAACCTCCAAAGAAAAGTTGTTATCTGTTGGATGTACATTTACCACCCTCTGCCATTGAGCTGCAAACGGATAAATCAGATTGGATTGACAATGGGAAGTTATCAATCCGGCCTTCAGGCTCATGAATCTATTGCAGCCATTGATATGTGAGGCCATATGCCGACGATGCTTGTATTGGGGGCGACTTCCGGCATAGCCCAAGCTGCGGCCCGGTTGTTTGCGGATTCCGGCTGGACATTGCAGCTTGCCGGAAGGGATAGCCAGCGTCTCCGCGAAGTTGCGGATGCCTGCGGCGGGGCGCCGGTTTTTCCGTTCGACGCGCTTGATCCGGCTTCGCGTTCCGCCCTGTGGGGGCTTTTGCCGTCCTGCCCGGATGCGGTGCTGTGCGCGGTAGGCCTGCTTGGGGATCAGGATTGTGCGTGCCGATCTCCCAAGGAGGCGCTCCGGGTTATGGAGTGCAATTTTACCGGGTTGGTTCCCGTGCTCCTGCAGGCTGCGGAGGCTTTTGAAGCGCGTGGGGCCGGCCTGATCATCGGGCTGAGCTCTGTGGCGGGCGATCGCGGGCGGGCTTCAAACTATGCCTACGGTTCAGCGAAGGCGGGGTTCACGGCGTTCCTTTCCGGCCTGCGGGCGCGGCTTTGGGGTTCCGGCGTCCACGTTCTGACGGTCAAGCCGGGGTACGTTGCCACGGGGATGATTGCCGGGCGGCGTCTTCCCTCCTGCATCGTGGCCTCGCCCGAACGCGTTGCCCGCGACATTTTTCGCGCCGTCCACAGCGGCCGGGACGTGCTTTATACGCCCGGCTGGTGGTGGCCCCTTCTTGCGCTGTACCGTACCCTGCCGGAGTGTGTGGCGAAGCGTTTGAAGCTGTAGGGGAAGGGCAGGGTAGGAGAAAGGGGGAAGGAGAAGATTGGGAGGGGAGGAGGAACCTTTCTGAAGAAAGGCTTCCTCCTCCCCTCCCAAACCCACCCCTCCTCTTCCCAAGACTTTTGACTTTATCGAATCCCCCATCTCAGGCGGGGGAATGACGACATTTTTTGGGGGATTGGGGAATGGCGTGAATTGCCCGGAGCGGCAGCCGGGTTTTTGTATGGCTGTGCCATAGGAAACGGCTGATGCTTTATTCCTTGAAACTTCAAAGGAATAAACCGACAAAATATCTTAGCTATGGATTCCGTTAATGGAAAAACTGGATAAAAAGTCTGTATTTTCAGCGCACTGTGGAGATGAAACAACTACATATTGTGACAGAACCTTTTGTATGTGGCCTTGTCGTTAGGTATGTCAGTATATTTCCACAATATAGTAAAGATAAATACTTTGGGGCTGTCCTAGCTAAGGAAAAATAGTTAGGATAGCTCATGTGTGAACGGCGAAGCAGATTAAGTTTGCGTCAACAGTCTGGATTGATAAAACTATTCGTGGCAGGGGCAACAGCCCGCACTGCCGGGGAACTTGTGGGCGTTCACGTAACACAGTGGTTTCCCACTTTATGCGTCTCAGGCGCCTGATTGCCGCTCATTTGCCCAGTTATCGCCTGTCAGGAGAGGTTGAAGCCGATGAAAGCTATTTGGGCGGGGTCAGGAAAGGGAAATGCGGGCGCGGGGCAGCGGGAAAAATAGTGTTTTTTGGCTTGTTAAAACGCAGTGGCAAGGTTTACACGGCCATAATCCCTGACGCCCGCACAGAAAACGCTGATGCCTATCATTGAGGAGCAGGTTGAGCCGGACAGCATCGTCTACACAGACACTTTCAAGGCGTATAATGCGTTGGACGTAAGCTGTTTTCATCATCACCGAATCAATCATAACAGGCTATTTGTTAAATAAATAAATTATATCAATATGATATAATTTTAGGAGCCAGGCAAAACGGCATTTGCGCCGCTTTAACGGCATCAAGCCAGAACATTTCTACTGGTTCCTGAAAGAGTGTGAATGACGATTCAACGGTGGCAACCATAAAGAGCTCTTAACCCAGTTAAAGTATTGGGTAAAAGAATCTAAACATTAGCCTTAGCTAGGACAGCCCCAATACTTTTTATGTAGCTTTTTCGTTGTCTGGCTTGGCTGAGGTATTTTGTTTGGTTAGGCATTTGGGATTTCAAAAGTCTCTGCATAATATATGATTATTTTATATCCACAGCATAGTGAAAATACAGGCTTTTTCTCAGCTTTTCTGCTAGCGAACTCCATGCTTGGGGTATTTTATTGGTTGTTCCTTTGGAATTTCAAGAAATCAGGCATCGACCATTTCCTATGATACACCTTTCAAAAAATAAAATATCAAGGCTGTGTCACAGAAAACGATAGATGTTTTATTTCTTCATGTTTCAAGAGATAAGCAATAAAATGCCTTAGATATAAAATCAGTCAGCGGAAAGATTGGAGAAAAAGCGGTATTTTCACCATACTGTGAAAATAAAGCAGTCACAGCCTATGATAGGGCCTATATTAACTGCTTACTAGGTTGTGTCGTCAATTAGATATAATATATTGAAATTATTTAATTATCTTTTAAGTCACAAAAGATTGTTTTCAATAATTTTAAATAGTTAAATGTAAAATGACGACACGGCCTAGAGCGGAACTTCATATTGTGATGTGCTTATCAAATGAATGATGCACATCCTCACAGGCAATCACTTGATGCAGGATGTGATCCGTTTCTTTCCGCACTCCGTTTGGAAGGAAACGGATTACATATGCGGGGGGCGCTTGCCCCACCGGGCAGAGTCAAGGGGCGGCAGCCCCTGCCGCCGGAGGCCCCATCACAGGCTTTTCGCGCAGGGATCAGCCGGATGGGGCGGCCCCTTGCCGCAGGGGGCTATCCCATTCCCTCTTGGTTCCTCCCGCTCTGCATGGCGGCCCTTGCGCTTGGTGCCGCATCCCGGCTGCGGTTGCGCAAAGGCCGGGGCGGACGTACAAGTGAGCCATGCAATACAAAACAATACTCTTTGATCTGGATGGGACGCTGACGGACTCGGAACCGGGGATCGTCAATTCAGTGCGGTACGCGCTGCGGAGCTTCGGGATGGACGCGGAACCGGAGACGCTGCGGTCGTTCATCGGGCCTCCACTGTACGACTCGTTCCGGGGGACGATGGGCATGAGCGACGCGGATGCGAAACGGGCCGTGGATACCTACCGCGTGTATTTCCGCGATAAGGGGATATTCGAGAACGCCCCGTATCCGGGAGTGCCGGAAATGCTTGAAGCGCTGCGTGCTGCTGGCGGGCGGCTCATTGTGGCGACCTCGAAGCCGGAGGTGTTCGCCAAGCGCATCGCGGAACATTTCGGGTTTGCTCGGTCGCTGGATGGTGTCTACGGTGCGGATATGGAGGGGAAACGCTCCTCCAAAATCGACGTGATCCGCTACGCCATACGTGAGCAGGGCATAACCCCGTCGGGCGCGGTCATGGTGGGTGACAGGAAGTACGACATCGTGGGTGCCCACGAGGCCGGGCTTGCGGATATTGGGGTGCTGTACGGCTACGGCTCGCGGGAAGAACTCGTGGAGTCCGGCGCCACGCGGCTGGCGGCAAGCGTTGTGGAACTGCGTGAAATGCTGGGTTCTTCGGGCTGTTGAGGGCTTGTAGCCGTTTTGCGCGTCTCTGTGGGAAGGAGGGAAGATCCGCTTTCGTTCCAACCGCTTTCATCTGCCGCACAAAAAAGTCATAGGGGTGCCATGAAGCCGTCGCGTTGCGGGGGATACATCCGAATCCACGGAACAACCCCCGCAAGTGAGGAACGGTATGAACACCTCTCAGTTGGCTGCATTGCAATGGATGATGGAACGGGAGCTTTCGGCTCTGCGGTCATCCCGGATGTCTTCGGAGATTTCCTTCAAATGTCCCGATGAAAACGAACTGGCCTCGCGCCTGAGCGAGTATGCGGTGGACGAGCGCCTGACCGCCCGGCGTGTTGAGCGTATCCGGGCTTTGGAAAACGCCCTGCGGCGCATCGAGGTCATGGACTACGGCGTCTGTGAGGCGTGTGGGGAGCCCATACCGCTCCTGCGGCTTTTGGCGTCGCCTTCGGTGCGGTACTGCGTGGCTTGCCAGCAGGAACTTGAAGAGGAGCGGGCCGTGGCTGTAGCCGGATCTTTTGAGGCCCCGCGTCCCCGGCGTACGATGCCGCCGCGTCCGGTTAGGCCGTCCATGCCGTTTTTCCTGCCGCGCCGCAGGCAGGCAAGCCGCTAACCCCAAAGGGGGCGCTGGCTTTTGGGAAGGGCGCGTCAGGGCGGAGGGCGCCATACAAGGCTGTGGGATATGCCCGTATCCCTATGCGGGAAGGGGCCAGCCAAGCGGAGATATTCGCGTTTTCCAATGAAAATTGTATTTAATTGTATGAAATATAAAATGAATTTTTAAAAAATTATCGAAAAGGCGAATGCCTCGCCAAGCGGCGCTTGCCCCGTCCATGCGGAAAACGGAGGGAGTGCATTGGCTTGGGCGCGTAGGCGGCAAGTTGCCCGCAGGTGTGGGCAAGGGCTGTGAATATGCCTATGGTCTGCGTATATCCAGACTGCCCGCAGGCGTAAGGGCTTCCTTCCGAACGGCGGTGGGAGCGCGCAAGATTCCCCGCGCATGTGCGGGAAGGAATTGCCCGCGGCTCCCGCCTCGCTGTGTTCCATAAGATTCTCCGCAGGTGTGGGAAGGCGTTCCGCAGCTGCTTTTTCTTTGAAGTTCCAAAGGAATAATCAGCAAAATGTCTTGGCTATGGAGTCCGTTAATCGAAAAATTGGAGAAAAAGTCTCTATTTTCAACATTCTGCTGAAATAAAACAACCATAGACTATGGTAGGGCCTTTCTTGAAGCCGCCACACTGCCGCTGTGGGGTTATCGTGCCGCGCATCGGGCGGGATTGGGCGGATTACCGTTGTTGGGGCGGTTCACCGCCTTTTTTGCTGTAGTGAAGGTTGCGTAGCGCGTGCCGATGGTTAAGGAAGAGGTTCCGCCGTATGCCGGAAGGGAGCTCATCAAGCCTGGAAGCCTGCGCTTTGGACGGTTCCGTCCCGGTACGGCGGGAATGCCAAAAAGACTTTCCAATGCCGTCCTGCCTCACAGGTTCCTCCGGCGTATACCGGGAATGCGTGCTTTGACGCCCCCACGAGCTCAAGGAAAGGTTCCGCCCCGGTGTATGCCGGAACGGAACTTTTGTTTTTGGTGGCGGATAGGGGGGGCCGCCGGAAGGGTATCCGGCGGCATCCCTGTGATCAGCCTTGTCCGCTTTTTGCTGTAGTGAAGGTTGTATAGCGCGTGCCGATGGTTGAGGAAGAGGTTCCGCCGTATGCCGGAAGGGGCTCATCAAGCCCGGAAGCCTGCGTTTTGGACGGTTCCCTCCGGTGTACGGCGGGAATGCCAAAAAGACTTCCCAATGCCGCCCTGCCTCACGGATCCCCCGGCGTATGCCGGGAATGCGTGCTTTGACGCCCCCACGAGCCCAAGGAAAGGTTCCGCCCCGGTGTATGCCGGAACGGAACTTTTGTTTTTGGTGGCGGATAGGGGGGCCGCCGGAAGGGTATCCGGCGGCGTCCCTGTGATCAGCCTTGTCCGCTTTTTGCTGTAGTGAAGGTTGCGCAGCGCGTGCCGATGGTTGAGGAAGAGGTTCCGCCGTATGCCGGAAGGGGCTCATCAAGCCCGGAAGCCTGCGTTTTGGACGGTTCCCTCCGGTGTACGGCGGGAATGCCAAAAAGACTTCCCAATGCCGTCCTGCCTCACGGGGGTTCCTCCGGCGTATGCCGGGAATGCGTGCTTTGACGCCCCCACGAGCTCAAGGAAAGGTTCCGCCCCGGTGTATGCCGGAACGGAACCTTTTGTTTTTGGTGGCGGATAGGGGGGCCGCCGGAAGGGTATCCGGCGGCGTCCCTGTGATCAGCCTTGTCCGTGGGCCAGTGCGTTCTGGGCGAGCTGTTGCGTCAAGTCTTCACTGGCTAGGGTATCGGCCTGCACGAGGATTGTGGTGCCGTTCCCATTGGTGAACTCGGCGTAATTGCCGAGGCTGGTGCCCGGTTCCCCGCTTCCGTCAGCCGTCGGCTTCCAATCCCCGGAGAGGTGGAGCTTGTCGTCCTCTATGGAGATGCCGATATTCTTCAAATCATCCATACTCGTCAGGCTCAGGCTGTCCGGCTTGGAGGTGATGAACACTTCGATGTCGCTCTGGATGGGGTTGTTGTCCTTGTCGGCGAACAAGCTGTCCAGCGTGTCCCTGTCGGCCCCGACAAGGAAGTCGATGCCTTCACCGCCGCTGGCATGGGCCATGCCTTGGTTGTAGACGAGGATATCGTTCCCTTTACCGCCGTAGAGCGCGTTTTGGCCCGTCCCGCCGTCGAGGTAATCGTTGCCCGCGCCGCCGAACAGGATATCGTCACCCATACCGCCGAAGATCTGATCGTCTCCGTCGCCGCCGAACAGCCAGTCGTTGCCCGAACCGCCGTGGAGGGTATCGTCGCCGCCTTCGCCAAAAAGCACTTGCGAATGCGGTGCATTTGGATCGCCTAGGGGATCGGTGCCCTCACCGCCGAGAGCCGTGTGCAGATTCGTCAGGTTGATTTCCAGCGAGCCGTTGGAAGTGCCGTCAGCGCCGTTTACGGTATACTCGAAGGATTCCTTCAGGTCGGAACCGTGAGCTTGTGCCTCCGCCAGCTTGTGGAGGCCCTCCTCCGAGGTATCCAAGGTGTAGGTATATCGCCCGGTTTCCGCATCGAAATGCAGCGTCCCGAATGTCCCTTGGATGTCCCCATCTTGGGCATTGTCGAACGTGTAGGCAAGCGCGTTCCCGTGCGCGTCCGTGCCGGGCAGGGTATCGCTGTGGGTCATGTCCGGCATCAGATTGTCCAGTGGCATGTCTGCATTGATGCCCGTGCCCATAAAGCTCACGGACAGGGAGCCTGTCGGAGTCGTCACAGTCGCATGACCGTCACTGACGGTAATCTGGAAGTCATGCTTTACGATTTTTCCCAGTTCGGCCCCGGCCTGCGCTTCGGCGCTGGGGGTGAAGGTGTAGTTCCACGCGCCGCCCTCGCCTTTCGTCAATGTGAACGTGCCCAGCCCGTCAATGGCGGCGGTGCCGCTCGTGCCTTCGGGGTTCAGGGTTACATCATATGTCTTGCCGCCGATGCTGACGGCAAGGGAATGTTTGTCGTTCACATCGGCGTCGGTGAAGGTGAAGGAGCCCGTAGTGCCGTTGTCGATCTGCGAGCTCGTAATCTTCGGGGCGTCGTTGGTTCCGGTAAGGTTGACGGTGATGGTCTGGGTAGCCGTACCACCCATGCCGTCGTCCACGGTGACCGTGAACGTTTCAGTGGCCTTCTCTCCTTTTCCGAGCGCGTCGCTGGTCAGTACGTACTTGTATTTGCCATGTTCATCTATGGTCAGCGTGCCATACTTGCCTTCAGCCGATGGGCCGCCGTTCCCTTCCGCTCCTTCGCGCTTTACCGAGAAGGTGTGCGTGTCATGGAAGCTTCCGTCAGCCTTTTTGTCCGCATCGGTAAACTCGATCCGGCCTGTTGCTTGGGCCGTCCCTTCGGCCCCTTCGCTCGGTTCCGTCAGGTTGAGTGTCGGGGCGGCGGAGGTGATCACCGGGGCGTCGTTGGTGCCCTGAATGGAGATCTGGAGTTCGGAGGGTTCCGTGGTTTGCGCCCCGTAGTTATCAACGGCAACGACCTTGAAGCCATCGACGGCCGGTTCTTCGGCGCCAAGGTGCTGCGCCTTCCCGTTGTCGAACGTATAGGTGTAGGTGCCGTCCTTATTGATGGTGATGGAGCCGTACTTGCCTTCAATCGTGCTGACAAGCTCGCCCTTGGCGTTCACGAACATGTAGTTGGCGACTTCGCCGTCATAGTCATGGGCCTCCACCTTCCCGGTCACCTGAGTGTTGCCGCTGTCTTCGATCAGCGGGTTCTCTGCATTGGCCTCGATGACGCCGTTTTCACCGCTCTTGATGATGGGCGCGGTATTCGTGCCTTCGATGGTGACGGTGAGTTCCTTTGTGTCTGACAGTCCTGACGTGTCAGTGACGGTCACGGGAACCTTCACCTCGTACAACTTGCCCGCTTCCATCCCAAGTACGGCTTCGGACTCATTGTTGAGCGTGAACGTGTATTCCCCGGTCTTGGTGTTGATCCTGAACTCGCCGTATTCGTTTTTTATAACCGCAAACGTGCCGTTTTCGTTTCTTACCGTTTCAGCGCCCTCAAAGGAGTAGGTCAGATGCCCTTTGTCCGCATCGTCTTTGTCGGAGCCTATGGCGGTTCCACCTATGGCCCCGGCCCCTTCACGCACGTAAAGGGCCCCGCCGAGGCTCAGCAACGGTGCATCGTCGCTGCCTTCGACATTGACGGTGAGCTCAATCTTCGTCTCCGTCCCGTGCTTATCCGTCACGACGAGGGTGAAGTGTTCTTTCTGAATACCGTCCGCCTCACTGAGGCCCTGCACGGTCGGGTCGGCATTGTTCAGGGTATAGACATACTTTCCGGTAGCCGGATCGATGTGCAGGGTGCCGTACTTGCCTTCAGCGACCATGCCCTGCCCGTTGATGGAATAGGTCAGGTTGTCCAGCCCAAGCCCTTCGTCGTCAGAGATGAGCTCGTCCAGCTTGCCTGACGCCGTGGTGGTCACGTCTTCCTGAACGGAGAGGGGCGCTTGTTCCCCGATCACTTTAGGGCCCGTGTTGGTGCCCTTGATGGTGACGTTGATTTCCTGATCAACCGTCTCCCCGTGCTGGTCACGCACGGTGACGGTGAACGAATCGGGAAGCGTTTCCCCTTCTATCAGATGATCCACATTGGGCGTGTAGACGTATGTACACTCGCCCCCTTCATCAACTTTCAGGGTGACTTTGCCGTATTCGGTTTCCAGCTCTTTGACGAGGTTGCCGTCCTTGTCGCGGAAGAACCACTCAAGCGTCTCGGTTTCAGTCCTTGCATCCCCATTGCCGTCGAGCGCGGGGTTGCCATTCCCATCAAGGATGTAGTCGATGTCTTCAGCCTTCAGGGTTCCTTCCATCGACTGAAACCCCTTTTCGGCGTCTTCCTGAACCTTCAGGCTCAGGTCTTTGGCCTCGCTGGTAATGACGGGCGCGTCGTTGGTGCCCCGAATGGTAATGGTGATCGTGGAGTCCGTCACCTTGCCGTTGAGCATGACCTTGAAGGTTTCCTCCACCACCTGCCCGGCGGCGAGGTTTTGCACCGGGCCTTCTTCGCCGTTTTCGCCGTTGTGCAGGGTATAGGTATACTTCCCGGTAACGGGATCGATGACGAGGACGCCGTATTTGCCTGACGCGGCGTTGCTCTGGATCTGGTTCCCGGTTCCGTTTCCTTCCGCGTCCGTTTCTTCGATGCCGAAGACGCGGTTGGGCGCTTCCACCCCTTCAGGGCCTTCGCCGTCCCATTCGGCTTTAAGCTGGCCTTCAACGACCGTGCTTTCCACTTCGGGGGTATCTTCCCGGTCGCCGTCTTCATACACTTCCCCGGTGTACTCATTGCCGGGGTCTTTGACATCCACTCCACCAGGCTCTTTGTCGTCAGGTTGTTTGATTTCGATGGTGAGTTCCCTCGTCTCTTCGGAAACCCCGCCGTGGGCGTCGACGACCACGACCTGCACCGTGTCTTCCAAAGGCTTGCCCTTCTCAAGGGCTTCCCTCAGCGCCTCGTTGAGCTTCGCGCTTTCGTTGTCCAGCGTGTAGGTGTAGTGCGTGATGACATTGATAATATTTCCGGCATCATCCGTTACTTCCTCATAGGTGAGGACGATGGTGCCGTAGTCGGTCTTGAGCTCGGTAACGGGCTCCCCGTTCTCACCGACCAGCATGAAACGGACGTCCGTGTCGTCGATGTCCTTCCAACCGAGGATGGTTCCCTTGTAGACCAATCCGGGGTTGTCGGCAGTGCCGTCAGCGACGAACGCGTCCTGCTTCACCACGCCACCCGTGAGGCCCGTGACCTCGGCGGCAAATTCCGGGGCGTCGTTGGTGCCATTGATGGTGATGGTGATTTTCGTATCGACGAGCTTGCCGCCTTTGGTCTCCACCTGCACCTTGAAGACTTCGGTTTTGCTGTCTCCTTCGTTCATGGACTGGACGATATCTTCGCCGTTCTTGGTCAGGACGTAGGTGTAGGTGCCGTCTTTATTGATTGTGAGTGTACCGAGCGGTTCGTCGACCGGATTTCCTTCCTTGTCCGTGACCTCGTTGCTGACCGTCCACTTCAGCTCGCCCTCGCCCTTGTCCGCGGCATCGACCACGCCTTCCAGCTCCAGCTTTCCACTAACGGACGGAAGGCCCTCATCGTCGCCGCTTTCCGGGATATTATCCTCAACCACCGTTCCCGCACCGGGCTTGACGATCGGAATGTCCGCCGATCCGGTGACGTCGATGACGAGCTTGCCGGTGCTGTAGGCCCCTTTCGGGTCTTCGACGCGGATGGTGAATGCTTCCTGCTCTAAAACGGAGCCAATGAGCGTCTCGCCTTTATTCAGCGCGTCCAACAGTTTGGGATTAGTGATCGTGTAGGTGTAGCTGCCGTTCTCTTTAAGCTCAAGGATGCCGTACTTGCCCTGGATGTGATGTTCCAGTTGCCCGCGGTTGCCCACGATGCTGTAGGTGAGGGCGTCGCTGTGGCCCGCGTCGGGGTCGTGGGCGTTCAGATTGCCGGTAATGGTATGGTTGCCGTCTTCCTCCAGCTCGCCCGTGCCGATGGTGATTTCGGTGATGGGCTTCCCGTCTTTGTCGGTGAAGAAGGGCCGGTCATTGGTGCCGTTTATGTGGATCTGCACATCCTGCGTCAGGACAAGATCCCCGTCCTTGATGTTGAACGAGCCTTCCCCGTTGGCGTCGCCCTTCACGAGGGATTCGTGGGCGGAGTCATAGACGCCGACCTTGAGATCCTCAAACAGCTCTTTGCGCTCGCCCTCGTTGAGGGCGTCGAGGTTCTTGGCTTCCTGAGAACCCGGCTCCGGTGGGATGAAGGAGTAGACGACTTCGTAAGTGCCGTCTTCGCCTTTGACGGCTTCGGCGTGCAGGGTTCCGTAGGGGGTTTCCAGGTCTCCCACGTGGAACTCGTTGCCCACGACGAACCCGGCGATAAGCTCACCCGCCGCCGTCTCGTCAGTGCCTACCGTATCGATCTGCTTGACCGTGAACGAGCCGAGTTCGTAGCCGTTGGGGGCGTCTCCAAACGGATCTGTCTCCTGATCCTCGCCCTTGATGTGGAGCGAACCGGATACGTCCTTATTCCCAACCACACCGGCCTCGGTGAGCTCGATCACGTTTGCGTCAGGGGCATTGCCCACAAGGACAGGGGCGTCGGCGTCGCCCTTCACGATGAAGGTGATATGCTGCTGCGACCACGCGCCATGCTCGTCACGTACGAAGATGGTGAATTTATCCTCGTGCTCCGAGCCAAGGACAAGGCTGTCGTCGGTCGGCGTGTACGCATATTCGCCGGTCTCCGGGTTGATGGTGAGCACGCCGTACTTGCCTTGAACTTCCGTATGTGCCGCGCCCATGCCGGGGTCGTCGGATTTACCGGGTTCGCCGGGTTTATCGTCAAAGGCTTTTTGAAGATCCGTGACGTCGGTGCTGTCCGCGTTGCCGATATGCCCTCCGGCAATGCCATAGGTCAGCGTGGAGCCGGAGTCCACATCCGTCCCGTGGGCCTTGCCGACGAAGGCGTCGCCGTCTTCGTTCATTTCGATCTGGGCTTCTTCAGTTACCGTCTTCCCGTCATTTGTCGTCTTCTCAACGATCGTGATGCGGTCATCGCTGCTGTCTAACGTCAGTTCGGGCCGGTCGTTGGTGCCTTTGATGACAATGTTAAAGCTGCCATTGTAAACGCCGCCGTGCGGGTCGGTGATGGTATAGTCGAGGGGCCGCCCGGACTGGGTACCCTGCTGGAGCGTATCCACGAGGATGCTGCCCGCCGAGCCGTCCGGGGGAAGCTCAAAGGTGTATTCGCCCTTTGTATTGACGGTAAGGGTGCCGAGCTCCACATTTGGGAGGATACGCCCAGCGTTGCCGTAAGTGAGAGCCTCACCCTCTCCCAGCAGCCCATCCGCCTTAAGCGCTTCTTCGAGTTCCGCAAAGACGTCCTTCGGGAAGTTATCGCTGAAAAGGGCAGCCATGACCCTTTCGTAATCGGCGCCGTTGCTCAACAGGGGGTGCGTTGTCCACGTCCCCACGGTTTCGTCTTCGTTCAGTGTGTATACCAGCTCGCTGCAATAGCTCCTGCCGGCGCTCATCAGGTTGATATCCAGCTTGAACTGCCCATCTCCGAGGCCAAGGCCCACGCTGACGTCGTCGTCCACGTCCTTGAGGCCCGTTACTTCCAGCTTGCCGGAAAACTTGTGGGTCTCTCCGCTGGTGTTGCCTTCCGTAGTTGCGTTGTTGCCGCCGTGACCGGTGTTGGCATGGTAGTAGACGCCATCTTCCTTGACGTAGATGTCCGCCATCTTGCCGTAAGGCAGGTCGTTGGAACCGTCGAGCTCGACCTTGACGTCATGGGTGCCCTCAGCCACCGCGCCGTGATTATCCTTCACGCTGATGGTGAAACCAAGCTCCACCTTGTCGCCGATCTGAAGATCATTGATGGGGTTATCATCAAGAACTTCTTTACCATTTTCGAAGCGTGTTTCTTCGGCCTTGGTGAAACTGTATTTGCCGTTCGTGGTATCCAGACGGAACTCGCCGTAGTCGGTGGAGATGATTATTTCGTTCCCTTCCTGCCCGACCCCGGTAATAGAGATCTCGCTTTTCGTACCGTCGGCAAGCGTCAGGGTGCCGATCTTGTCACCCACCTCGAAGGTGATGGGGTTGTGATTCTTGTCAGAGAAGAAATACGTCAGCGTATCGTTGGCGTCCGCATCGGAGGCTTCCACCTTCCCCGTGAGCATGTCTTTGCTGTCAACGGCTATATTGCCTTTCTCCGGGTCGTAGCCGTCGTAGCCTTCTTCCCTCAGCGTGAGCGTTTCGCCCGTACTGATGACAATGGGCATATCATTGGAGCCTTTGACGGTGATGGTGACGGCCTCTTCCGACCATGCGCCGTGTTCGTCGCGCACGTAGATGGTGAACTCGTCGGTTCCGGTTTCCGGGTTGCCGTCCTTGTCGAGGCCGAGCTTATCCGCCGCGCCGTTTTTGGTGGTGTCCAGCGTATAGGTGTATGTGCCGTTGCTCGGATCAAGCGTCAGGGTGCCGTATGTTCCTTTGACCGTATGAATCCCTTCGCCCATGCCGGGAGTGTTGTCATCGCCCGCATGGAACGCGGTATCGCGGTTGCCGGGGGTGGTGCTCACGCCGAATTCGAGCGAGTGATCGGAATCAGGGTCAGCGCCCTTGAACGTACCGGTGACGGTGAGGTCTTCAGGGACTTCATTATTATCTTTGTCGTAGCCGGGATCGCTGACTATCGTGTCGGAAGTAGGCGCCAGTTCCAAGGTAGGCCGATCGTTGGAGCCCACGATGTTGATCGTGATGTCCACGGAAGCCTTGCCGCCGTGCCCGTCGTCCACGGTGATGGTGAAGCTTTCCTTCTCGGTCTGGCCTTGCTTGAGGGACTGCGTTTTTCCTTCGTCGATCGTGTAGGTATAGGTTCCGTCCTGCTTCAAGGTAATGGAACCGTATTGGGTTTCCAGCGTAATGCTGCCGTCGCGGTTGGTCGTCGTATCGCTGACCTGAGTGCCTGATCCTTCCTTTGCCCCGATGCTGAGGGTCAGGGTGTCGTCGGCGTCGGTATCTTTGGCCTCAACCTTGCCGGAAATTTCATTCCGGGAAAGGCCGGTATCATCTCCGGTCAGCTCGCGGGAATCATCGGAGGTATCCGCGGTATTCTTGGTGTCGGTCGTCGTGCCGTGAGCCGTCGAGGTGTCCAGAACGCCCGCTTCCTTGACCCAGTGCTTGGTGGCGTCAGCCGTAATCGTCGGCGTGTCGTTGGAGCCGATGACTGTGAAGGAAACGGGTTTCGCCGTCCATGCGCCGTGTTCGTCACGCACATAGATGGTGAACTCGTCGGTTCCGGTCTGCGGGTTGCCGTCGGCGTCGAGGCCGAGGCGGTCGGCGTTTTCGTTGGTCTTGTAGGTGTAGGTATTGCTCTCCGGATCGATGGTCAGCGTGCCGTATTCGCCCTCAATCACGATCTTGTCGCCGACTTGGTGGAGCGGTTCGCCCATGCCAGGCTTGCCGTCGGAACCGGAAGCAAAGGCTTCGTTTCGGCCCGCTTCGGACTCCACGTCCTGCTTGCCGTGCGCCACGCCGTAGAGCAGGTTCGCGCCGCGGTCGTCGTCTTCGGACTTGAGCGTCCCGGAAACGGTGGTATCACTGGGGGCGTCGGCCTTTTCGGTGATGTTGAATGTGACTTCGCCGGTCTGGTCATCGATCTCGGTCGTGACGTTGTCGCCGTGGGTGGGCTCAGCCAGATCGAGCGTGGGCCGATCGTTGGTGCCCTTGATCGTCACGGTCAGAACGCTGTCGGCTGTTCCGCCGTTGCCGTCGTCAACGGTCGTGTGGAAATTGAAGGTCAGCTCTTCGCCCTGCGCCAGCTCGTCGACGTCGTCGGACCCGCTGATGTCGAAGGTAAACTCACCGGTCTGCGTGTTGAGGGTCAGGGTGCCGTAGTTGGTCTCGATGGTCTGGATATGCGTGGCCGGATCAATCGAGGAGGAGGTGACCTCGACTTCCACGGTCTTGGGGGCGCCGGGGTCACTGCCCTTGATTTCCACGGTCAGGCTGTCGGCAGTGGGGCCGTCGCCTTCCTTCAGGCCCTTGATGCCATAGGTGAGCTTGTCGTTCAGATCAAGGTCGCTTGCATCCAGCTTGCCTTCAATGGAAAGCTTGTGCTCGCTGTCGCCTATCCCCGTGCCGCCGGAATGTTCCGTGGTGGGGGTGTTGGCGTTGACCGTGTCATAGACCCCCTGTTCCTTCAGTTCAATGGCGGCACCATTGAGCCGCGGAGCATCGTTTTTGCCCGTCAGGGTAACGGTGATCTCCTTTGTGGAGGTCGCACCGTGCTCGTCGGTGACGGTCACTTCAAAGGTTTCGATTTTGGTTTCGTCCTTGCCGAGCCCCTGGATCGCGTCGGGCTTGGCTTCATACGTCCACTCCCCGGTGGCGGGATCGAGGGTCAGCGTGCCGTATTCCGTCTCGAACGTGGCCGGCGTGCTGCCTTCGGCGGTGTGGGAACCCTCGGCAGCCGTGCCGATGGTGTCATGTTCCTTGCCGTCGGCGTCCGTGGCCTTGCCGCCTTCGATGTGGAAGGTCTGGTTTTCCCCGGTGTCGCGGTCGTTGTCGCTGACCGTGAATGTGCCACCGATGGACAGCTCGCCGCCCTGCGTGATGTTCCAGTCCTCGCCCTTGATTTCGAGGGTGGGGATGTCGTTGGTGCCGTGGATGGTCACGGTGACGGTCTGCGATGTCCAAGCATTGTGCTCGTCGCGCACGTAAATGGTAAAGGTTTCGTGAATGGTGTCGCCTTCGGCGAGCTGATCAAGGGAAGTGTAGGTCTTGCCGTCGATCTCAAAGCTGACGTTTTCGTCTTCGCCCTTCATGGCGTAGGTGTAGGAACCGTCGGATTTGATCGTCAGGCTGCCGTACTGCCCGTTTGCGACCACGGAAGAGGCCTCGTTGCCCGTGGCGGTGGAGTCGGCCGTGTTGAACTTCACGGAAGGATCGAACGCTCCGTTGGCCTTATCGCCCGCAGCCGCGCCGAAATACAGGATATGCCCTGCATCGGCGTCAGTACCGGTGGCGGTTCCGGTGTCGGTGGTATGGCCCGTAAATGGGGCGTTTTCCTTGCCGGGATCGTCGGTGGGGGTGTTGGCGTCTTCACGGCCCACGCCGTCCTCGACCACATGGAGGCCGTCGCCGCCGAGCAGCCCATTGAGGTTGTCGTTGGAAAGATCCAACGTGGGGATGTCGTTGGTGCCGTGGATGGTGACGGTGATGGTCTGGGGTTCGCTCTTTCCGGTCTGGGCGTCGGTGACGTAGACGGTGAAGGTCTCGGTTACGGTCTGGCCGAGGGCGAGGTTGTTGACGGCGTCGCTGTCCGCTTCGCTTTTCAGGGTATACTCGTAGGAGCCGTCCGCATGGAAGGTCAGGGTGCCGTAGGCTGATTCGTACGTATAGACGATGTCCCCAGTGCCGGGGGTTCCGGTTCCGGTTACCGTGGTGGGGGTGCCGCCGTCGCTGTCGGTCAGGCTCGATCCGGCGTGCTCGACGTGGAAGTTGAGCTTGTTGACGCCGTGATCCGTGGAGCCGGCCCCGTTTTCCTTGTCGGCGTCGGAAGCGTAGATCTTGCCGGAAAGGATTCCGGTCTGATGCTGGCCTTCCCCGATCCCGCCCTCTGTAGTGGGGGCGTTGCCGTCGCCGCCTTCCGTAGGCTGGTAGACGCCCTGTTCCTTGAATGCAAGGTGGAAATCGCTCTGTTCGGTGTCGATCACCGGGATGTCGTTGGTTCCGGTGATGGTAACCGTAATGGTCTGGGTGGAGGTCGCGCCGTGCTCGTCGGTGACGGTTACGTCAAAGGTCTCGAATTTCTTTTCACCGGCATTGAGCTGCTGGATTTCTTCGTTGGTGTTGTCGAGCTCATACTTCCACTGCCCGGTGGCGGGATCGAGGGTCAGCTTGCCGTAGTCCGTGGTGAACGTGGCCGGCGTGCTGCCTTCGGCGGTGTGGGAGCCGTCGACAGCCGTGCCGGTGGTGTCATGAACCTTGCCGTCGGCGTCCGTGGTCTTGCCGCCGGCGATATGGAAGGTCTGGTTCTGTCCGCTGTCGCTGTCCGGGTCTTCCACTTCAAAGCTGCCGCCCACGGAGGCGGTGTCTTCATGAATGGGCTGTGCAGCGTCGGCAATGGAGAGCTCAGGCCGGTCGTTGGTGCCGGTGATGGTGACGGTGATTTCCTGCGTGGCGAGGCCGCCGCGTCCGTCGCTCACATAGATGGTGAAGGTTTCGGTACGGGTTTCGCCACGGGCGAGGCCGTTGGTATCGGGGTCGGCGTTGTCGAGGGTGTACGTGTAGGTTCCGTCGGGGGCCATCGTCATCACGCCGTAAGGTGTGGTGATGCTGCTCACTTGCGCCCCGTTCGCGTCGATGAAGCCGAAGGAAAGCGAGTCCCCGTTGCCGTCAGTGCCGGTGGCGCTGCCGGACATGGAGGGGATGCCTTCATAGGGGGTATTGCCGCCGGGGAGCACGCCGGATTCGATAAGGTTGAGTGAGCCGCTGACGCTGAGGATCGGCTCGAAGTTGGGGGTGTCGTTACCGCGCAGGCCGCCCCACGGGTCGCGTTCGGGGAAGAAGGCGCGGCTGCTGCTCAGGTCGAGCCCGTCAAGGCGGTTTACGCCGTCAATGAGCGTGGCGTCGGTGTATTCGCGGAAGCGCCCGCCGTCCGCGTTGGAGGCGTTTGCCGCCGGGCCGGCTGCGGGCATGAGGTCGGGCTCGTTGAGGGCCATAAAGAATTGTTCGCCCGCAATCGGGGTGCCTTCGATCACGAAGTCGGGCATGGATTCCTTGGTATAGGCCGTATAGAAATCGCGCAGGGCAACGGTGCCCCCGTCGTCGAAACGGAAAATGAGGTCATTGCCGGATCGTTCCAGCGTTGCCTGATCAGTAGGGAAGTTGAGGTCGATCCGGCTGTCCCCGGCCGCCTCAAAGACGGCCTGAGTGCCCGCTTCCGGCTTATTGAGAATGATGTCCGCCATACAGGACTCCTTAAGTGTGGAAGGAAAAACAAAAGAGGCCACTGCACGAATTGTGCAGGGCCTTGTCTACGATGGAACAGTCCTGATGATGTCGGGCTGGGGAGAGGTGCGCTAAGGCGCGTTTCTCAAGAAATGACGGGCATCCCCAACGGGGCGGGATACCGGATGTTTTTCTTATCTATAAGCGTCCATCCATCGGCTGTCAATGAGAGTTGCTGTTCTTTGCCGTCCCGCTGATGAGTATCATCGGAGGCCGCCACTGTGGGGGCTTTGTTTCTTTTTTGATGGTTTTTTCATTGAACAGGGGAAAATCATATCCGAAGCCGGAGCTTTTGCGGCGTCCGGGCATGTTGGGGATGCCCTTTGCCGGGGCGTTCACTTTTCGGTGGTTTTACAAAAAATTTATTTTATATTTCATATTGTTGAATATAAGTTTCATTGGAGGCGTGAATATCTCCTTTTGCCGGGGCAAGCCCCGGAAAAGGCTTGGACTGATTTGTGGCTGGTTGCCGGGCATATGTCCGTCCGGGAATGGGCGACGCTTAACGTGTCGTACCAGTCGTTGGATGCCGGGTATATTCCGTCCGGCGAACTTGGCCTGCTCCGGCGGCGCATTGGCTGGATACGGGTTGGTGCCAGAAAAGGGGCTATCAGGGTATGGAGGTTTGGCGGACGGGATTTCCAAAGTGGGGTTCCCAAGGTGGGGCCGTTCCGCCGCGCGGGGGCAGGCTTCGGTACGTCTTCTACGGCAAGGCTTCCAAGGTTCCGTTCCGCCCGCGGGGGCAGGCCTCCAAGGGGGAACCCCCTACCTTTTGCCGGGGGCAAGCCCCGGAAAGGCTTGGACTGATTTGTGGCTGGTTGCCGGGCATATGTCCGTCCGGGAATGGGCGACGCTTAACGTGCCGCACCAGTCTTTGGATGCCGGGTATATTTCGTCCGGTGAACTTGGCCTGCTCCGGCGGCGCATTGGCTGGATGCCGGGCATACCGTCCGGGTTGGTGCCGGAAAAGGGGCCTACCAGGGTATGGAGGTTTGGCAGACGGGATTTCCAAAGTGTGGTTCCCAAGGTGGGGCCGTTCCGCCGTACGGGGGCAGGCTTCGGTACGTCTCCCATGGCAAGGCTTCCAAGGCTCCGTTCAGCCTACGGGTGGCAGGCCTCCAAGGTGGAACCCCTCTACCTTTAATATAATAGAATAGGCACGATCCCGGACAGACTGCCGGGACACGGCGGCAATGATGCCGATGGGGCCGCAGCAGTGCCGGCATGGATCGGGCTGCGGCGCTGAGGGGAACGGTTTTCCCTTGGATAGCCCCCATCTTCCGCACAGGTGCCCTGCCGCCAAAAGGGGAGCGGGCGCATCTTCCGTGCAGGAACCGGGGCAGAGGATTCACGGTTTCAGAGCGTTGTATTTTGTTGGCGCCCCCCCATGTAGGAACCGGGGCTTTGGGGGAAGGTTCTGCCGCCTCTGGAGGCTTTCGCGGGGTGTTTCTTGAGATGGCTTTTTTCTGTAATTAGGAATTGTTACTTTTTAAGGACGGCCTGCATGCGTTGCCGAAAGGAACGGCGAAGGAAGAAAGTTTGATATTTTCAGAAAAAAATAATTCATTATCAACAATATGTTATGCGTAACTAGCTGCAAACTGGCGGTTGACAGAACGCCCCCGATATGACTCGTCCGGGCATAAAAAAAGCTGAAAAATTTTTCATCCCGATGGAAGCCTTGTTTATCGGGGCTTTTGAGGTGAGAGCTTTCGTTTGGGCACGCTGGGGGGTGTTGATCCTCTTCCGGTTTGCGTTTACATCTTTTTCACGCAGAGAGGCATCCCCCCTGACAAGCGAGGGTTCGCTGCCGTATGCCCCCGGTATCGGGGAGAGCATATCAACCCTCGGATATTCAGAAAGTTTTGATAGTGGGTCTCCCCGTTTTAACGAAAGAGCGATGGCTTCGTTGCTCTAAGGCGTCCTTTTTTGCGTCCCGATGGCGGGTGGTCGGACGACGGATGGTTCAAAAAAGAACTTTTCGGAAAAGAGTGTTGGGCACTAGCCCCAAGTCCCCGGATAGGCTATGCTGGATGTGTGAACCTGTTTCCTTCAGTGGCAAGCATCTGCTGTTGTGAACGGCAACCAGCTTTTTTTCTAGATAACGCGAGTGAGATGACGAATGGTTAGTTCTATCAGGAAACGTGACGCACGCATTGTTCCTTTTGACGTGAACAAGATCGCTCAGGCAATCTTCCGTGCCGCCAGCAGTCAGGGGGGGAAGGACTATGTCCTTTCGCTCAAGATAGCCGCCGAAGTGTTGGAGCGTCTTAATGAGCAGTTCGAGGACACCGTCCCCGATGTGGAACAGGTGCAGGATCTGGTAGAAAAGACCCTCATCAAGAGCGGCCATGCCCGCACCGCCAAGGCGTACATCCTGTACCGCCACCAGCGGACGAAGATCCGGGAAATGAATACCCGGCTCATGACCACCATCCGCGATCTCACTTTCAAGGATGCCAAGGACAACGATCTCAAGCGCGAGAACGCCAACATCGACGGCGACACCGCTATGGGCATGATGCTGCGCTACGGCAGCGAAAGCTCCAAGCAGTTCTATGAGATGTACATTCTTAACCCGAAGCACAGCCTCGCGCATAAGAACGGCGACATCCATATCCACGACCTCGACTTCCTGACCCTGACGACCACCTGCTGCCAGATAGACATCAAGAAGCTGTTCAAGGGCGGCTTCGGTACGGGGCACGGTTTCCTGCGCGAGCCCAACGACATCCGCAGCTACAGCGCCCTTGCCTGCATCGCTATTCAGGCCAATCAGAATGACCAGCACGGCGGGCAGAGCATCCCGAATTTTGAATACGGCCTCGCCCCCGGCATCGCCAAGACCTTCATCAAGGAACTGTGCATTATCCTTGATCTCTACGATATGGAGGGCAAGGATGCCGTAAAGGCCGCGCTGCGCGCCTACATTGAGGAAAACGAGTCCATCCTTGACGAAAAGGGCCTTGCCTTCGTCCGGGAGGTTCTTGCCGAGCGCGCCCCCGCCCTGAACATTGATTTCGCGATCAAGAAGGCCCTTGAATATACCGAAAAGGCCACGTATCAGGCGATGGAAGCGCTGGTGCACAACCTTAACACCATGCACTCCCGCGCCGGGGCACAGATCCCCTTCAGCTCCATCAACTACGGGACCGATACCTCTCCCGAAGGCCGCATGGTCATCCGCAACGTGCTGCTGGCCACCGAAGCGGGCCTCGGCAACGGCGAGACGCCCATTTTCCCCATCCACATCTTCAAGGTGAAGGAAGGCGTCAATTTCCGGGAAGGCGAGCCCAACTACGATCTGTTCAAGCTCGCCTGCCGCGTGTCCGCCAAGCGCCTGTTCCCGAACTTTTCCTTCATCGACGCGCCGTTCAATCTGGCCTACTACAAGCCCGGCCATCCTGAGACGGAAATCGCCTACATGGGCTGCCGGACGCGCGTCATGGCCAACATAAACGATCCGAGCCGCGAGATCGTCAATGGGCGCGGCAATCTGAGCTTTACGTCCATCAACCTGCCCCGCCTCGGCATCCTTGCAAACCATGACGTCGATGCCTTTTTCGCTGAGCTGGACAAGATGGTGGATTTGGTCTTCGAGCAGCTTCTTGAGCGCCTCGAAATCCAGTCGTGCAAGAAGTGCAAGAATTATCCTTTCCTGATGGGGCAGGGCATCTGGATCGATTCGGATCGGCTCGGCCCGGACGACGAAGTGCGCGAAGTGCTCAAGCACGGCACGCTGACCGTAGGGTTCATCGGCCTTGCGGAGTGCCTCAAGGCGCTCATCGGCAAGCATCACGGCGAGTCCGAGGAGGCGCAGGAGCTTGGCCTCAAGATTGTGGGCTTCATCCGTGAGAAGGCGGACAAGAAGGCCGCCGAGACGAAGCTCAATTTCTCGGTGATCGCGACCCCCGCCGAAGGGCTTTCCGGCAAGTTCGTGCGCCTCGACCGCAAGCGCTTCGGTTCCATCGAAGGCATTACGGATAAGGATTACTATACCAATTCGTTCCACATCCCGGTCTATTACGGCATCAGCGCGTACAACAAGATCCGTTTGGAAGCGCCCTATCACGCGCTGACCAACGGCGGGCACATCACGTATGTGGAAGTGGACGGCGATCCGGTGAACAACCTTGAGGCGTTCGAGGATCTCATCCGGGCCATGAAGGACATGGGCGTCGGCTACGGCTCCATCA